>NZ_JAPNMC010000008.1:0-255720 GCF_026627565.1 Enterobacter cloacae complex sp. 2022EL-00788
TAAAGACGCGGAGAAAAATTTCTGGCAGACTGTCTGTAAAGGCACGATGAGGTCTCTTCTGATTTGTTAGCGCAACCAGTAGATCACACTTCATCGTGCTTTTCATTTTTCTGGGGAACCCTCAGCCTTTGGGGAGAGGGTTAGGGTGAGGGGCATAAACCGCACAATCCATCACGTAACAATCCCCCAACATTCACAATCATTAGTTATTATGTTTCCGGAAAAATAATCACCTAACTAACGATTCCTGAAACTAATGACAAAAACAACTCAGGGGCTTAGCCCCGCGCTTATCCTTTTAATGTCCGTGGCAACGGGCCTGGCTGTCGCCAGCAACTATTACGCGCAGCCTCTGCTTGATACCATCGCGCGCGCTTTCGATCTTTCTGCCAGCTCCGCCGGCTTTATCGTCACCGCCGCGCAGCTCGGCTATGCGGCAGGGCTGCTGTTCCTGGTGCCGCTTGGCGATATGTTTGAGCGCCGGATGCTTATTGTCTCCATGACGCTTCTGGCGGCAGGCGGCATGCTGATCACCGCAAGCAGCCAGTCGTTAACGATGATGATTATCGGCACCGCGCTGACGGGGCTGTTCTCCGTGGTGGCGCAAATTCTGGTTCCCCTCGCCGCAACGCTGGCCTCGCCGGAAAAACGCGGCAAAGTGGTCGGCACCATCATGAGCGGCCTGCTGCTGGGCATCCTGCTGGCGCGAACCGTTGCGGGTCTGCTGGCGAGCCTCGGCGGCTGGCGCACCGTTTACTGGGTGGCGAGCGTGCTGATGGTTGTCATGGCGCTGGCGCTGTGGCGCGGCCTGCCGAAAGTGAAGCAGGATAATCACCTGAACTATGCGCAGCTCCTCGCTTCCGTTTTCAGCCTCTTCACCAGAGATAAGCTCCTGCGCACGCGCGCTATTCTGGGGTGCCTGACCTTCGCCAACTTCAGCATTTTGTGGACGTCGATGGCGTTTCTGCTCGCGGCCCCGCCGTTTAACTATTCGGAAGGGGTCATTGGCCTGTTCGGGCTGGCGGGCGCGGCGGGCGCACTGGGCGCGCGTCCGGCTGGGGGGCTGGCCGACAAGGGCAAATCTCACATGACCACCTCCGCAGGGCTGGTGCTGCTCCTGCTCTCCTGGGCTGCGATCTGGTACGGGCATACCTCGGTGCTGGCGCTGATTGTCGGTATTCTGGTCCTCGACCTCACCGTGCAGGGCGTGCATATCACCAATCAGACCGTGATTTATCGCGTGAAGCCGGACGCGCGTAACCGCCTCACCGCCGGGTACATGACCAGCTACTTTATCGGCGGCGCGGCGGGCTCGCTGATTTCAGCCTCCGCGTGGCAGCATGCGGGCTGGACGGGCGTATGCGCTATCGGCGCTATCGTGGCGGCAGTGAACCTGCTGGTATGGTGGCGCGGGTATCACCGTCAGGACGCAATTCACTAAGATTTACATTGCTTTGGGCCTCCTGGGGTGTAAAGGGGGCCTGCATCTGTTAATGTAACGGTAATCATTTATCCCAGAAATTTTACTGTGGGTGACATATTTACTACCGGCATGAATAGCTCAGACCCCTGTCCTCACGTCCTCTCTTTCGCGGGTACCCACCCCACCCTTTCTGTGCTCACCGGGTCACGGATTTACCCGGCGCTTTCTGACGGTGACATACTTTTGGCGGATATAACCGCACAAATAATTCATTTACATTATTTGTCACCGTCGTTACTATATCGGCTGTAATTAATGAGGTTATGCCCAAAATGGATAGTTCGTTTACGCCCATTGAACAAATGCTTAAGTTCCGCGCCAGTCGTCATGAGGACTTCCCGTATCAGGAAATCCTGCTGACGCGCCTGTGCATGCACATGCAGGGTAAGCTGCTGGAAAACCGTAATAAAATGCTGAAAGCTCAAGGGATTAACGAGACGTTGTTTATGGCGTTGATTACGCTGGAGTCTCAGGAAAATCATAGCATTCAGCCGTCGGAACTGAGCTGCGCGCTGGGTTCATCCCGTACTAACGCAACCCGTATTGCTGACGAGCTGGAAAAGCGCGGCTGGATCGAACGCCGTGAAAGCGATAACGATCGCCGCTGCCTGCATCTGCAGCTGACCGAAAAAGGTCACGAATTCCTGCGCGAAGTGCTGCCGCCGCAGCACAACTGCCTGCACCAGCTCTGGTCTGCCCTCAGCACCGCCGAGCGCGACCAGCTTGAGCACATTACTCGCAAGCTGCTCACCCGTCTGGACCAGATGGATGAAGATGGCACCATTCTCGAGGCGCTGCGCTAACGCGACAATCCGCTCAACATTCCAGATTTCGAAAAGAAAAACTGACAGGCCAGCACGTCAAACTGCTGGCCTTTCTGACAACAGGTCGGCTCAGCCGATGTGAAAATAAAAAGATCGTGGAGAACAACAATGAGCGCAAATGCGGAGAACACTCCCCCGCAGCAACCGGTCAACAAGAAGGGCAAACGTAAGAGCGCCCTTCTTCTGCTGACCTTGCTCTTTATTATTATTGCCGTGGCATATGGGATCTATTGGTTTTTAGTATTGCGTCATGTTGAAGAGACAGACGATGCATACGTGGCAGGGAACCAGGTTCAAATCATGGCGCAGGTGTCGGGCAGCGTGACGAAAGTCTGGGCCGACAACACCGACTTTGTGAAAAAAGGCGATGTGCTGGTCACGCTCGATCCGACCGACGCCCAGCAGGCGTTTGAAAAAGCACAGACGCAGCTGGCCTCCAGCGTTCGTCAGACCCGACAGCTGATGATCAACAGCAAGCAGCTTCAGGCCAACATCGACGTGCAGAAAACCGCACTGGCGCAGGCGCAGAGCGACCTTAAGCGTCGCGTTCCTCTCGGCACCGCCAACCTGATTGGCCGCGAAGAGCTGCAGCACGCCCGCGATGCGGTTGCCAGCGCTCAGGCGCAGCTGGACGTGGCGATTCAGCAGTACAACGCCAACCAGGCGATGGTGCTGGGCACCTCTCTGGAAAACCAGCCAGCGGTGCAACAGGCAGCGACCGAGGTGCGCAACGCATGGCTTGCCCTGCAGCGTACGAAAATCGTCAGCCCGATGACCGGCTACGTCTCTCGCCGCTCGGTGCAGCCTGGCGCGCAAATTGGCACCACCACCCCGCTGATGGCCGTCGTTCCGGCGAACAATCTGTGGGTGGACGCGAACTTCAAAGAGACCCAGCTTGCGCATATGCGTATCGGCCAGACCGCGACCGTGGTCAGCGACATCTACGGTGATGACGTGAAGTACACCGGGAAAGTGGTCGGTCTGGACATGGGCACCGGCAGCGCATTCAGCCTGCTGCCCGCGCAGAACGCCACCGGGAACTGGATAAAAGTGGTACAGCGCTTGCCGGTGCGTATCGAGCTGGATCCTAAACAGCTGGCAGACCATCCGCTGCGAATTGGCCTTTCCACGCTGGTGACGGTGGATACCGCCAACCGCGACGGCCAGATCCTCGCAAGCCAGGTGCGCAGCACGCCGGCTTATGAAAGTAACGCCCGTGAAATTAGCCTCGATCCGGTCAATAAGCTGATCGATGACATCGTGAAGGCAAACGCCGGTTAATCCGAAGGTGAGCGTTATGCAACAGCAAAAGCCGCAAAAACCGCTGGAGGGGGCGCAGCTGGTCATTATGACCATTGCGCTGTCGCTGGCGACATTCATGCAGGTGCTGGACTCCACCATCGCAAACGTGGCGATCCCAACCATCGCCGGTAACCTTGGCTCATCCCTGAGCCAGGGGACCTGGGTTATTACCTCGTTCGGGGTGGCGAACGCCATCTCCATTCCGATTACCGGCTGGCTGGCGAAGCGCGTCGGCGAAGTGAAGCTGTTCCTCTGGTCGACGATCCTGTTCGTGCTTGCCTCCTGGGCGTGCGGCATGTCCAGCAGCCTGACGATGCTGATCTTCTTCCGCGTTATTCAGGGGATTGTCGCCGGTCCGTTGATTCCGCTATCGCAAAGCTTACTGCTGAATAACTATCCGCCCGCCAAACGCTCCATCGCGCTCGCGCTGTGGTCGATGACGGTGATTGTCGCGCCAATTTGCGGGCCAATCCTCGGCGGCTATATCAGCGATAACTACCACTGGGGCTGGATCTTCTTCATCAACGTGCCTATCGGTGCGCTGGTGGTGCTGATGACGCTTCAGTCTCTGCGCGGCCGCGAAACGCGGACCGAACAGCGGCGGATCGACGGCATCGGGCTGGCGCTGCTGGTTGTCGGCATCGGCAGCCTGCAAATCATGCTCGACCGCGGTAAGGAGCTGGACTGGTTTGCCTCGACGGAAATCATCGTGCTGACGGTGGTCGCCGTGGTTGCCATCAGCTTCCTGATTGTCTGGGAGCTGACGGACGATAACCCGATTGTCGATCTCTCGCTGTTTAAGTCGCGAAACTTCACCATCGGCTGCCTCTGTATCAGCCTCGCCTATATGCTCTACTTCGGCGCGATCGTTCTGCTGCCGCAGCTGCTGCAGGAGGTTTACGGCTATACCGCAACCTGGGCGGGGCTGGCGTCCGCGCCGGTAGGGCTAATACCGGTGCTGCTGTCGCCGATTATTGGCCGCTTCGCCCATAAGCTCGATATGCGCAGGCTGGTGACCTTCAGCTTCATCATGTACGCCGTGTGCTTCTACTGGCGCGCGTACACGTTCGAGCCGGGAATGGACTTTGGCGCTTCCGCGTGGCCGCAGTTTATTCAGGGCTTTGCCGTGGCGTGCTTCTTTATGCCGCTGACCACCATTACGCTTTCCGGGCTGCCGCCCGAGCGCATGGCGGCGGCATCGAGCCTGTCGAACTTTACCCGCACGCTGGCGGGCTCCATCGGGACCTCGATCACCACTACCCTGTGGACCAACCGGGAATCGATGCACCATGCCCAGCTGACCGAAGCGGTAAACCCGTTCAACCCGAACGCGCAGCAGATGTATAGCCAGCTTGAGGGGATGGGCATGACGGAGCAGCAGGCGTCCGGCTGGCTTGCCCAGCAGATCACCAACCAGGGGTTAATTATCTCGGCGAACGAAATTTTCTGGATTTCGGCCGGGATCTTTATCGTCCTGCTGGGGCTGGTGTGGTTTGCCAAACCGCCGTTTGGAGCCGGTAGCGGCGGCGGCGGCGCGCATTAATTCGCGTTGTCCAAAACGCGACAGCGATTGTCAGTTCCGATAAAGCAGCGCTCCTGAAATCGATTCACGATAGTGAAAAGACAACAGGAGCGCATCATGCTGAACACCCCCGCCGACAAATACCGGCCTTATCCCCCGCTTTCCCTGCCCGACCGCCGCTGGCCGGAGCAACGCATTACGCGCGCGCCGCGCTGGCTCTCCACCGACCTGCGCGACGGTAACCAGGCTCTGGCCGAGCCGATGGACGGCGCGCGCAAGCTGCTGTTCTGGGAGCTGCTGCTGGACTGCGGCTTTAAGGAGATCGAGGTTGCTTTTCCGTCCGCCTCGCAGACGGACTTCAATTTTGTGCGCCAGCTGATTGAAGAAAACCGCATTCCGGATGACGTCACCATTCAGGCGTTAACCCAGGCGCGGGAAGATCTCATCATCCGCACCTTTGCGTCCCTGCGCGGCGCTAAGCAGGCCACCGTACACCTCTATAATGCGACAGCCCCGCTGTTCCGCCGTCTGGTGTTCGGCATGGAGAAGACGCAGGTAGTCGAACTGGCGACGCGCTCCACGCGCCTTATCCGGCAATTATGCGAAGAAAACCCCGACACCCGCTGGCAGTATGAGTATTCGCCGGAAACCTTCTGCTTTACCGAGCCGGAGTTTGCGCTGGAGATTTGTGAAGCCGTGGCGGATATCTGGCAGCCGTGCGGGGCGCGTCCGATGATCGTCAACTTACCGGCCACCGTGGAAGTGAGTACGCCGAACGTCTATGCCGACCAGATCGAGTATTTCTGCCGCCACTTCAGCCGCCGCAGCGACGTCTGCATCAGCGTGCATCCGCATAACGATCGCGGGACAGGCGTCGCCAGCGCGGAGCTGGCGGTGATGGCCGGAGCCGATCGCGTGGAGGGATGCCTGTTTGGCAACGGCGAGCGCACGGGCAACGTCTGCCTGGTGACGCTGGCGATGAATCTCTACAGCCAGGGCGTTAGCCCGAATCTTGACTTCAGCGATATGCACCGGGTGGTAGAAACGGTTGAAACCTGCAACCAGCTTCCCGTCCATCCGCGTCATCCGTGGGCGGGTCGGCTGGCCTATACCGCCTTCTCCGGCTCGCATCAGGATGCCATCAAGAAAGGCTTCGATGCCCGCCGGCCTGGCGAGCGCTGGGAGATGCCGTACCTGCCCGTCGATCCGCAGGATATCGGCTGTACCTATGAAGCGGTCATCCGCGTGAACAGCCAGTCAGGAAAAAGCGGCAGCGCATGGCTTATCGAGCAAAACCACGGCCTGAAGTTGCCCCGCGCGCTGCAGCAGGATTTTAGCCAGCACGTGCAGCAGGAAACGGATCGCCACGGAAAAGAGATGACGCAGAATGCGCTGTGGCAGCTGTTTCGTACCCGCTACGGGCTGGTAGCGGCCCCGCAGTTTGCCCTGCAGTCCTACAGCAGCGACGGCCAGAAGGACGGCCTGCTGCGGCTGACGGCGATCGTTGCAACGCAGGGAGGAACGCGCCAGCTGGAGGGCCAGGGGAACGGGCTGCTCTCCGCCGCCGCTCACGGCTTAAGCCGCTGGGTCGACGCGCCGTTTGTGATTAAGGATTATCACGAACATACCCTGGGTGAACGCAGCGACAGCCGCTCGGTGGCCTATATCCGCTGCCTGTTCCAGGACGGTACCAGCAGCTGGGGCGTGGGCATTGACGGCGACGTGGCGCGCGCATCGCTTCAGGCGCTGCTTAACGCGGTCAGTCGTTCTTAAAGTAATCGCTGGGTGAGATACCCATCACCCGGCGAAACATTGCCGTGAACGCGCTGTGGCTGCCGTACCCCAGATCCAGCGCCACGCGCAACACCGGCTGGCCCTGCGCCAGCCGCACTAGTGCTTCCAGCAGCCGCGCCCGTCTCACCCATTCGCTGTAGCTTAACCCGGTCTGCTGCTGAAAATGGCGGTTCAGCGTGCGTTCGCTCATGCTCAACAGCTTCGCCGCCTGTGCGCTGCTCCAGCTCTCGCCTGAGGCCTGTCGAATCTGCTGGCAAAGGTGACGTAGCGCCTCGCTTTGCGGTTCAGGCAGGTGAAACGGCAGTATCGGCATGATGCGAATTTCGTCGAGGATCAGCTCATAGACGCGTTCATCGCGGCTTCCGGGGGCGTAAGATTCAGGAAGCGTAAGTGAGGTAAGGATCAGCTCGCGCAACAGCGGGGAGATCTGCACGATCTGACAGGTCGCCGGGAGATCGGCGCGCGCCAGCGGATCGATAAACAGCGTGCGGGCCGCAACGTTGCCGGTGATGCGCAGGGCGTGCTGCGTACCCGCAGGTAGCCACACGCCGCGGCCAGGCGGCACCACCCAGCAGCCGGAGACGGTATCGACGCGCACGACGCCCGTCAGGCTATGCAGGAGCTGCGCGCAGTCGTGCCGATGCCACGGCTCGCTGGCACCGTGAGCATAATCATGTGCGAACGGAACAAGCGGGCGGTGGGTAAAGGAGAAGGTTGTGGTTGTGGTCATGGGCTAAACAACCCTCACCCTACCCTCTCCCTGAAGGAGAGGGAAAAGGTGCACTAGATGTGCAGTTCCTGGAGCTTCTCTTTTGGCAGGGCCAGCTCATCGTTGCTGTTTACGCGAACGTCGCGTTCGATGATATGGCGGGCAATCTCCTGCGCTTCTTCCAGAGAGTGCATCTGGTAGGTGCCGCACTGATACACGTTCAGCTCGGGGATCTGGTTCTGCTCTTTTACCTTCAGCACGTCTTCCATCGCCGCTTTCCACGCATCCGCAACGCGCTTCTCTTCTGGCTGACCAATCAGGCTCATGTAAAAACCGGTGCGGCAGCCCATCGGAGAGATATCGATGATCTCAACGCCGTTGCCGTTCAGGTGGTCGCGCATAAAGCCGGCGAACAGGTGCTCCAGGGTGTGAATGCCTTTCTCCGGCATCACTTCCTTATTTGGCACGCAGAAGCGCAGATCGAAAACGGTGATCGTGTCGCCGTGCGGGGTGTTCATGGTCTTCGCCACGCGGACTGCAGGTGCTTCCATACGGGTATGGTCGACAGTAAAGCTATCTAATAACGGCATACGTCACCTCCGATAGTGATTTTTTTTAAAATAAACTGAACTCTTCTACACAATGCGCGTCTGAGTATATGAAAGACGCGCATTTGTTATCATCATCCCTGAATTCAGAGATGGATATTTTGGCCACAGCGATGTGGCCTTTTTCTTTTGGTTCAGGCCTGTTTCGCCAGAAACGCCTCAAACGACTCCGTATCCGCCGCTTCGACCTCTTTCTGACGCACAATAGATGCATCGCGCTCCGCCGCAAAATCTGCTTCGCTCAGGATCTCTAACGGTTCCTGCATCAGCATCTCGCGGTACTCCGCTGAGAGTGAACGCCCCGTGCCACCAATCCCCTGTTCAATCATAGAACGCAGAATACGCGCCGAGAACGTCAGCTCCGGGTTATCAAAGCTTTCGACCAGTTCGTCGCAGACCTTCTGGTAAGCTTCACCGCCGTACACGCTGTCCAGCGTCTGGGCCACGCGCTTCAGGTCCTGGAACAGATCTTTGCCCACCTTCGCGAGCGGGAACTGCGCCGTTTCACAGCCAATGCCTAACGTCAGGCCCGGCTTGCGCCCTTCCAGAATCACGCGATTCCAGTTGGTACGGGTACACAGCAGCTCGTCGGCGCTCATTTCCGGCGCATCCGCCAGCACGCACCAGACCATAAACAGGTCGAGGAAGCGAACCTGCTGCTCGTCAACGCCAATCGGTGAGAACGGGTTGATATCCAGCGAGCGCACTTCAATGTATTCAATACCGCCACGCTGCAGCGCATCCGACGGGGTTTCCCCGCTGCGCGTTACGCGCTTCGGACGAATTGGCGCATACAGCTCGTTTTCAATCTGCAATACGTTGCTGTTGATTTGCAGGCGCTTGCCGTCTTTTTCGAGGCCGATTTTTTCGTACTCTTCCGAGGGAGTTTTAATCGCCCGCTTCAAGCCTGCCACATAGTCGTGCAAATCGTTAAACGTAATTCCGAGATTGCTTTGCGATTTATTGGTATAGCCAAGATCGCTCAGGCGCAGGGAAGTCGCGTACGGCAGGTAATACATTCCGCACTCGGTTTTCTCGAACGGCAGCGTGGTTGGTTTACCCTGCAGGAACGAGGAGCAGATCGCCGGAGACGCGCCAAACAGATACGGAATAACCCAGCCGAAACGGTAATAGTTGCGGATCAGGCGGAAATAACCCGCAGAGATCGCTTCTTTGTCCGTTTCACCGCATTTCGCCTGCCAGAACGCCATTGGCAGAGAGAAGTTATAATGCACGCCAGAGATGGTCTGCATCAGTGCGCCGTAGCGATTTTTCAGGCCCTCACGGTACAGCGTTTTCAGCCGACCAATATTCGAGGTGCCGTACTGCGCCAGCTCGATATCCTGGCCCTGTTCGATATAGCACGGCATGCTGAGCGGCCACATGCGCTCGTCGCCGAGGTTGCGGGCGGTGAAGCGATGCACATCGCGCATGATCGTCAGCATATGATCGATATCGCCGTCTACCGGCGTAATGAACTCCAGCAGCGCTTCGGCGAAATCGGTTGTGATCCATTTATGTGTCAGCGCCGAGCCTAACGCCTTCGGGTGTCCCGTTGTCGCTAAGCTACCATCCGCATTTACGCGCAGCGTTTCGCGCTCAAGCCCACGCTGAATCCCCTTCAGTGCCTGAGGGTGATTTTCCAGCCAGGCCAGCGCCTGTGATACGTCCGGGATCAATTTGACCTCCCGCCTGTCAAAAAATTGTCACTCAGCATAATTGTAATGGTTGACGATTGAAGGTCGCGAATTCATTCCACCAATTAGTGCCACCACGTCATACCCTGTAGTGTTACCCATGCCAGTAAAACATAGCGTAACGCCTTGCCAAGGCACAAAAAAAAGAGCACCGGTCCCCAGGAGATGCGCATCCATCCCGCCAGCAGACACAGTAAATCGCCTATTACAGGCATCCAGCTTAATAACAGCGTGGCAGCGCCATAGCGTTTTAGCCAGCCCACCGCCTTTTCCTGCCAGCGAGATTTTTCGCGTAGCGGAAAGAAACGTCCAAGAATAACGTTAGTCAGCCCTCCAAGGCTATTACCCATTGTTGCTATTAAGACCAGCAACCAGGGCTGACTCACGCCGGACAACAGCATCGCCACCAGTACCACTTCCGAATTCCCCGGCAAGAGGGTGGAGCTTAAAAAACTGCTGGCGAATAATGAAGCAAGTGACAGCGCGTCACTCACAGTAAGCGAACGTCCACCGCCGCCATGCCTGCATCACGCGCGGCCTGAATACCAAAGTCGGCATCTTCAAACACAACGCATTTTGCAGGCGGGACGCCCATTAATTCTGCGCAGAGCAGAAAGGTGTCCGGTGCGGGTTTGTGATTTTTAACATGATCGGCAGCAACGACGGCAGAAAAATAGTGGCGCAGGCCAAGGTGATTGAGCAGCGCTTCAGCAATGGCGCTCTCGCTGCCCGTGCCGACGGACATAGGACGACGTCCGTGCCACGCTTTAACGACGTCAATAAGCGGTAAAGGCTGCACCGTGTCTAACAGTATGGCTTTTACCGCATCGGTTTTTTCACGCGCGAGCTGGTGCGGGTCGAGATCGGCCTGGTTTAGCTCAATCACGGCCTGTGCGATACGCCAGGTGGGAGATCCGTTGAGGGCAATCATCGCCTGTAAATCGAAGCGCATTCCGTAACGGCCAAGAACGTCAGTCCAGGCCTGGCGATGCGTGGGTTCGGTATCCAGGAGAGTGCCATCCATGTCGAAGATCAAACCGTCATACTGTGCGTACATCGTGCTCTCGCTAAACGATTAACAAAGCATTACTTTATCGTAAAAGGTGGTTTTTGTCGCTGACAGAGAGTGTGATTGCTGACGGAACGTCGAAGGAATAAACAAAAGGGGAGAAGATGGTGCATCCGGGAGGATTACTCGGCTTACGCCTCGCCCTGCGGGCCGTTGCTAAAGCAACGTTATCCTCCCTGGTGCTTGCGATTAACTCGCAGACCTTGAAACAACAGCATCGCTGTTATCTCGGAGAATATGGTGCATCCGGGAGGATTCGAACCTCCGACCGCTCGGTTCGTAGCCGAGTACTCTATCCAGCTGAGCTACGGATGCATCAGGGAAATGCTTTTAGAAACAGTAGATGGTGCATCCGGGAGGATTACTCGGCTGCGCCTCGCCCTTCGGGCCGTTGCTAAAGCAACGTTATCCTCCCTGGTGCTTGCGATTAACTCGCAGACCTTGACACAACAGCATCGCTGTTATCTTGGAGAATATGGTGCATCCGGGAGGATTCGAACCTCCGACCGCTCGGTTCGTAGCCGAGTACTCTATCCAGCTGAGCTACGGATGCATCAGGGAACTGCTTTCAGAAATAGTAAATGGTGCATCCGGGAGGATTCGAACCTCCGACCGCTCGGTTCGTAGCCGAGTACTCTATCCAGCTGAGCTACGGATGCATCGGGATTTACTACTGTACTACTCGATATTCATATCACTTCGAAAGCAATATGAAGTAATAGATGGTGCATCCGGGAGGATTCGAACCTCCGACCGCTCGGTTCGTAGCCGAGTACTCTATCCAGCTGAGCTACGGATGCAAAATGGCGGTGAGGCGGGGATTCGAACCCCGGATGCAGCTTTTGACCGCATACTCCCTTAGCAGGGGAGCGCCTTCAGCCTCTCGGCCACCTCACCACACAACGCCTCTTTCGAGTGCTTCGAGTAACTCGTTAAGAGCTTCTCGTCGCTGCGTGGCGCATATATTACTTTCTGGGACTTATAAGTCAAACAATTTTCCACATGCTTTTTTCGTTTGCACAATTCGCACGCAATTCGCATGTAAAAGCCGCAAAGAGAGTGTTTTATAAGCGGATTTTGCAGGCATCTTCACAGAAATCTCCAGAGAGAAGCGGGTGATTTAGATGAGATAAAGGTATGGGAGTGGTTAAAAACGAAGCGTTTGAAATAGAACGGTAACTTTATGCAGGAAAAATAGCAGGAGGGTTGCGTCTCGCCCGACAGCGAGACGCGACAATATCAGTAACTGGACTGCTGGGATTTTTCAGCCTGGATACGCTGGTAGATCTCTTCACGGTGGACAGATACTTCTTTAGGAGCGTTAACACCAATACGTACCTGGTTACCCTTTACCCCTAAAACTGTCACGGTGACCTCATCCCCAATCATGAGGGTCTCACCAACTCGACGAGTCAGAATCAGCATTCTTTGCTCCTTGAAAGATTAAAAGAGTCGGGTCTCTTGTATCCCGGCATTATCCATCATATAACGCCAAAAAGTAAGCGATGACAAACACGTAAAGTGTAAGCAGTCACGGCATCACATTCTGTTAAACGTAAGTTTAGCCGATATACACAAACTCAACCTGACTTTATCGTTATCGATAGCGCAGTGAGCAAGACGCCATAACGTTACCGCTATGGCGTCTGCTTGTGCTTTGTAGTTATTACAGTTTCGCGCTTACCCAGCTTTCAACGCTGGCTAATGCCGCGGGAAGTGCCGCCGCATCCGTACCACCGGCTTGTGCCATGTCCGGACGACCGCCACCTTTACCACCCACTTGCTGGGCGACCATGCCAATCAGTTCCCCTGCTTTAACGCGGTCAGTTACGTCTTTAGAGACCCCCGCAATCAGAGAAACCTTACCCTCTGCGACCGTCGCCAGCACGATAACCGTTGAACCAAGCTGGTTCTTCAGATCGTCGACCATCGTGCGCAGCATCTTAGGCTCAACGCCCGCCAGATCGCTGACCAGCAGTTTAACGCCCTTAATGTCTACCGCTTTGCTGGAGAGGTTCGCACTCTCCTGCGCCGCAGCCTGCTCTTTAAGCTGCTGAAGCTCTTTTTCCAGCTGACGGGTACGATCCAGCGCAACGCGCACTTTTTCGCTCAGGTTCTGGCTATCGCCCTTCAGCAACTGCGCGATGTCGTGCAGCTGGTCGCTCTGCGCGTGCAGGCTGGCGATTGCGCCTTCGCCGGTGACCGCTTCGATACGACGAACGCCCGCAGCAGTACCCGATTCAGAAACGATGCGGAACAGGCCGATATCGCCGGTGCGAGAAGCGTGAGTACCGCCGCACAGCTCGGTAGAGAAGTCGCCCATGCTCAGTACGCGCACGCGATCGTCATATTTCTCGCCGAACAGCGCCATCGCACCCGCTTTCTTCGCCGCCTCGAGATCCATCACATGGGTTTCGATCGGCAGGTTACGGCGGATCTGCGCGTTCACCAGGTCTTCCACCGCGCGGATTTCAGACGGCTTCATCGCTTCAAAATGCGAGAAGTCGAAGCGCAGCATTTTGTCATTAACCAGAGAACCTTTCTGTGCAACGTGGGTACCCAGCACTTCGCGCAGGGCTGCGTGCATCAGGTGGGTTGCAGAGTGGTTCAGACGAATGCGCGCGCGACGGGCTTCATCAACGTTAGCCTGAACGCCCTCACCCACCTTCAGAGAGCCGGAAACCAGTTTGCCCTGGTGACCGATCGCCTGACCGTATTTCTGAGTGTCGCTCACGCTGAAGCTGAAGCCATTGCCTTTCAGTTCACCTTTATCGCCAACCTGACCACCGGATTCCGCATAGAATGGCGTTTTATCCAGAATGACCACGGCTTCCTGGCCCGCGCTGATGCTGTCTACGGCCTTGCCGTCAACAAACAGTGCGGTCACGTTGCTGGTCAGCGCCAGCTCTTCGTAACCTTTGAATTCAGACGCGCTGTCCACGCGGATCATCGCGTTGTAGTCCGCGCCAAAACCGCTGGATTCACGCGCGCGGCGACGCTGCTCTTCCATTGCGGCTTCAAAGCCGGCTTCGTCAACCTTGATGTTACGCTCGCGGCAAACGTCAGCCGTCAGGTCAACCGGGAAGCCGTAGGTGTCGTACAGGCGGAAAGCGGTTTCGCCGTCCAGCGTGTCGCCCTTCAGTTTTGCCAGCTCGTCGTCCAGCAGCGCAAGCCCGCGCTCCAGCGTACGGGCAAACTGCTCTTCTTCGGTTTTCAGAACCTGCTCTACCTGCGCCTGCTGGCGCTTCAGCTCGTCGCCGGCAGAACCCATTACGCCAATCAGTGGCCCAACGAGCTTATAGAAGAAGGTGTCCTTAGCGCCCAGCATGTTGCCGTGACGGATCGCGCGGCGAATGATACGACGCAGCACGTAGCCGCGGTTTTCATTCGACGGGATAACGCCGTCGGCAATCAGGAACGCGCAGGAACGAATATGGTCCGCAATCACGCGCAGAGATTTGTTGTTCAGATCGGTTGCGCCCGTCACGTCGGCAACGGCTTTGATCAGGGTGCTGAACAGGTCAATCTCATAGTTGGAGTTGACGTGTTGCAGAACGGCCGCGATACGCTCCAGGCCCATGCCGGTATCAACGGACGGTTTTGGCAGCGGCTCCATGGTGCCGTCAGCCTGACGGTTGAACTGCATGAAGACGATGTTCCAGATCTCAATGTAGCGATCGCCGTCTTCTTCCGCGCTGCCCGGAGGGCCGCCCCAGATATGGTCGCCGTGATCGTAGAAGATCTCGGTGCACGGGCCGCAGGGACCGGTGTCACCCATCTGCCAGAAGTTGTCGGACGCGTAAGGCGCGCCCTTGTTGTCACCGATACGAATGATACGTTCGCGTGGGATACCAACTTCTTTTTCCCAGATCTCAAACGCTTCGTCATCGGTCTCGTAAACGGTGACCCACAGACGCTCTTTCGGCAGGTTGAACCAGTTTTCACCGGTCAGCAGTTCCCACGCGTATTGAATGGCGTCGTGTTTGAAGTAGTCGCCGAAGCTGAAGTTACCCAGCATTTCGAAGAAGGTGTGGTGGCGCGCGGTGTAACCGACGTTTTCCAGGTCGTTGTGTTTACCGCCCGCACGCACGCAACGCTGTGAGGTTGTGGCGCGGGAATAATTACGCTTGTCGAGACCAAGGAACACATCCTTGAACTGGTTCATCCCGGCGTTGGTAAACAGCAGAGTCGGGTCATTGTTCGGTACCAGGGAGCTGCTGGCAACAACCTGGTGTCCCTTACTATGGAAAAAATCGAGAAACGCCTGACGGATCTCAGCGGTGCTCTTGCTCATAATTATCCTGAAATCAAGCTAACGAAATGTCGCAGCAGATCTGTATCTGAAAACAGTTGGACGGACCAGCTACTGGAAAAAGTGGGAATAAGATAAGTTTTCTTTAGTGGGAAGTAAAATCCCGCATGCGTTCAATCGGTAAAATTACGCCAGATATCCTGAATATCTTCCATCAGAAAGCCCCGGTAGAGCAAAAAGCGCTGGATTTTAACCTTTTCCGAAAATTCACGCGGCAGCGGCTCACCGTACTTTCGTACCGCCTGCTCCCGCGCCAGTTCGCACCAGTCGATGTCACTTTCACGCATGGCTTTTTCAATGGCTTCACGGGCAACGCCTTTCTGGTTCAGCTCCTGGCGGATACGCGCCGGGCCGTAGCCTTTGCGGCCACGGCTGGCGAGAAAGCGTGAGGCAAAACGGCCATCATCAAGATATTGATGCTCGTAGCACCAGGCAATCACGCGGTCGTAATCTTCCGCGGTGGCATCAATCGCTTCCGGCCCGTTTTTGCTCATGACGGGCGCTGACAGTTTCCGCCGCAGCTCCTGCTCGCTATGGTCGCGCACGGCGAGAATACGCACAGCCCGGTCCAGCAGGCGCGAGTAGGCGGGTCGGCGCGATGTTGGTTCACTCATAAAAAACCTGTCGATTCAGAAATGCAAAAAGGGCCGCATCAGCAGCCCTTCATTTTTATCCGAGAGGATTAAAAGTCTTCGTTGGTTTCTTCAGCATCCGCGCCGTCAACCACGAAATCAGGTTTAGAGTCCTGGTTGTTCAGCAGAAGCTCACGCACCTTCTTCTCGATCTCTTTCGCCGCAGCCGGGTTCTCTTTCAGCCAGGAGATAGCATTCGCTTTACCCTGACCAATCTTGTCGCCGTTGTAGCTGTACCATGCGCCCGCTTTTTCAATCAGCTTCTCTTTCACGCCCAGGTCAACCAGCTCGCCGAGGAAGTTGATGCCTTCGCCGTAGAGGATCTGGAACTCAGCCTGTTTGAACGGTGCTGCGATTTTGTTCTTCACAACCTTCACGCGGGTTTCGCTACCCACCACGTTCTCGCCCTCTTTCACCGCACCGATACGGCGGATATCCAGACGGACAGAGGCGTAGAATTTCAGTGCGTTACCACCGGTGGTGGTTTCCGGGTTACCGAACATCACACCAATTTTCATACGGATCTGGTTGATGAAGATCAGCAGCGTATTGGACTGCTTCAGGTTACCCGCCAGCTTACGCATCGCCTGGCTCATCATACGTGCCGCGAGGCCCATGTGAGAGTCACCGATTTCACCTTCGATTTCCGCTTTTGGCGTCAGCGCAGCAACGGAGTCGACGATGATCACGTCAACCGCACCGGAGCGCGCCAGCGCGTCACAAATTTCCAGTGCCTGCTCGCCGGTGTCCGGCTGAGAACACAGCAGGTTGTCAATATCAACGCCCAGTTTACGGGCATAGACTGGGTCCAGCGCGTGCTCGGCATCGATAAACGCACAGGTTTTACCTTCACGCTGTGCCGCCGCAACGACCTGCAGCGTCAGGGTCGTTTTACCTGAGGATTCCGGACCGTAGATTTCTACGATACGGCCCATCGGCAAACCGCCAGCGCCCAGTGCGATATCAAGAGAAAGCGAACCGGTGGAGATGGTTTCCACGTCCATGGAACGGTCTTCACCCAGGCGCATGATGGAGCCTTTACCGAATTGCTTTTCGATCTGGCCCAGTGCTGCCGCCAACGCTTTCTGTTTGTTTTCGTCGATAGCCATTATTACTCCTGTCATGCCGGGAGAAGCAACTGCGCTTCACCATGGACTTCTGTTCTGTTGAGGCAATTATACTGTATAGTCATACAGTATCAAGTCTTTTGTAGAAAATGTTGCCAGAGCGTTTTTAAAGCATAAACGGTGGCCTGACGACGCACGCTTTCGCGGTCGCCGCTGAAGCATTCCCGGCGGGTGATCCCTTCACCTTGAGAGGTGGCAAAGCCAAACCAGACGGTGCCGACAGGCTTCACGTCGCTGCCGCCGTCCGGCCCCGCGATGCCGCTGATGGAAACTGCGTAATCTGCCCGCGCCGCTTTGAGCGCACCGATGGCCATCTCAATCACCACCGGCTCGCTGACCGCGCCATGCTGTTCAAGCGTGGCTTCACGCACGCCGATCATCTGCGCTTTAGCCTCGTTACTGTAGGTTACAAACCCGCGTTCAAACCAGGCGGAACTGCCGGCAATATCGGTAATCGCCTTCGCCACCCAGCCGCCGGTGCAGGATTCTGCGGTGGTGATGGTCGCGCCACGCTGCTTCAGCGCCAGCCCTACCACTTCGCTAAGCTGCATCAATTCATGGTCAGTCATTATCGCTCCAGGCCGTAGAAAACATGCAGCACAAGATAGCACTTTCTCGTCAGATATGGGGACGCGCTTCAGGTTTTACGAGGGGGCTTCAGAAAATAGCCGGTGCGGGCGCACCGGCTGCGGAGAAGGCAATTACTGACTGAACGGTGACGCCGCCGGCACACGCGCCTGCGATACCGCCAGGCCCAGCTGCCACACGGCCATCGCATAGTGCGTGCTGTGGTTGTAGCGGGTGATGGTGTAGAAGTTCGGCAGGCCGAACCAGTACTGATAACCGGTCCCCACGTCCAGACGCAGCAGGCTTACCTGGTCAACGTTACCCAGCGGCTGCGTCGGCGTTAGGCCTGCCGCTGCAAGCTGCGCAACGCTGTATTTGGTTTTGAATCCGTTTGCCAGACCAAACGCCTCGCCGTTCGCCTGCACCGCCACCTGGCCGCCCGGCGTCCAGCCGTGTGCTTTGAAGTAGTTAGCCACGCTGCCGATGGCATCCTCAGGATCCCACAGGTTAATGTGTCCATCGCCGTTAAAATCAACCGCGTACTGCTTATAGGAAGACGGCATAAACTGGCCGTAGCCCATGGCACCGGCGAACGAGCCTTTCAGATCCAGCGGATCGTCCTGTTCGTCTCGCGCCATCAGCAGGAACGTTTCCAGTTCAGACGAGAAATACTCGGCGCGGCGCGGGTAATTGAAGGAGAGCGTCGCCAGCGCATCAAGAATGCGGGTTTTGCCCATCACGCGTCCCCAGCGGGTTTCCACGCCGATGATCCCGACAATGATTTCCGGCGGCACGCCGTAGACCTGCCACGCGCGGTTGAGCGCATCTTCATACTGGTTCCAGAACGCCACGCCATTCTGCACGTTGTCCGGGGTAATAAACTGTTTACGGTAGCGCAGCCACGCGCCGTTTGGCCCGGTCGGCACCTGGGCCGTCGGTGCCTGGCGGTCCATCAGGCGCAGCACGTAGTCCAGACGCTTCGCCTGGGACAAAATGGCATGCAGCTGCTGGCGGTCAAAACCGTGCTTGCTCACCATTTTATCGATGAACTGTTCGGCCGCAGGATTATTCGCGAAGTCGCCGCCCATCTGCATCATATTGTGCTGTGGCTCCAGCAGGAACCCGCCAGAAGGCGCGCCCGCCGTTTGCTGAGCGGCTTCGGTCTTAGGTTTGCTACTACAGGCAGACAGGAGAATAAGCGCAGGCAACAGCGCTGCATAACGACGCTTGAACATGTGGCATCCATTTAACGAGTCCGGTAAGAACCCAGTATGGTAAAGCATCCCCGACTCCTCAAGGAAGCGGTACGCACCTTCCCAACGTAAATCAGCGCTTTTTTCTGCCGAAAACAATTCACCGCATCAATAAACTTTCAAAATAATCTATTTTTCTTTCATTGTGAGATCTAAATAACACTTTAAAACCTTTCAAAATGATTATTATTAGCCCCAGTTATACAAAACAAAAAAGCCTTACAGGAGAGAAGAATGATAGAAACCATCACCCACGGTGCCGAGTGGTTCATCGGGCTGTTCCAGAAAGGGGGCGAGGTGTTCACCGGCATGGTGACCGGGATCCTGCCCCTGCTGATCAGCCTGCTGGTGATCATGAACGCGCTGATTAACTTTATCGGCCAGCAGCGCATTGAACGCTTCGCCCAGCGCTGTGCCGGAAACCCGCTGTCCCGCTACCTGATACTGCCCTTCATCGGCACCTTTGTTTTCTGCAACCCGATGACCTTAAGCCTTGGCCGCTTTATGCCGGAGAAGTACAAGCCGAGCTACTACGCCGCCGCCTCCTACAGCTGCCATTCCATGAACGGCCTGTTTCCGCACATTAACCCCGGCGAGCTGTTTGTTTACCTCGGGATAGCCAGCGGCCTCACCACCCTTGGCCTGCCGCTCGGCCCGCTGGCGGTGAGCTACCTGCTGGTTGGCCTGGTGACTAACTTCTTCCGCGGCTGGGTAACGGACCTGACCACCACCCTTTTCGAGAGAAAAATGGGCATCCAGCTTGAACAAAAAGTTCACCTTTCAGGAGCGACAGCATGAACCGGATCCGCATTGAGAAAGGCACGGGCGGCTGGGGCGGCCCGCTGGAGTTCGACGCCGCCGCAGGCAAAAAGATCGTCTACATCACCGCGGGCACGCGCCCGGCGATCGTCGACAGGCTGCGCGAACTCACCGGCTGGGAAGCGGTCGACGGCTTCAGGGAGGGCGAGCCGCCGGAAGCGGAAATCGGCGTGGCGGTCATCGACTGCGGCGGCACCCTGCGCTGCGGCATCTACCCAAAGCGCCGCATTCCTACGGTGAATATTCACTCCACCGGGAAATCGGGCCCGCTGGCGCAGTACATCCTTGAAGATATTTATGTCTCGGGCGTGAAGGAGGAAAACATCACTCTGGTGAATGGCACTCCCGCGCCGCAAAAAGCGACACCGCGCGAGTACGACACCAGCAAGAAGATCACCGAGCAGAGCGACGGCCTGCTGGCGAAGGTTGGGATGGGGATGGGGTCCGCCGTGGCGGTGCTGTTCCAGTCCGGGCGCGACACCATCGACACGGTGCTGAAAACCATTCTGCCGTTTATGGCCTTCGTCTCGGCGCTGATCGGCATCATCATGGCGTCCGGCCTGGGGGACTGGATTGCCCACGGCCTTGCCCCGCTCGCCAGCCACCCGCTCGGGCTGGTGACGCTGGCGCTGATCTGCTCCTTCCCGCTGCTGTCGCCGTTTCTTGGCCCGGGCGCGGTGATTGCCCAAGTCATCGGCGTGCTGATTGGCGTGCAGATTGGCCTGGGCAACATTCCCCCGCACCTCGCCCTGCCCGCCCTGTTTGCCATTAACGCCCAGGCGGCGTGCGACTTTATCCCCGTCGGGCTGTCGCTGGCCGAAGCGCGTCAGGAGACCGTGCGCGTGGGCGTGCCGTCCGTGCTGGTCAGCCGCTTCCTGACGGGCGCGCCGACGGTGCTGATTGCCTGGTTTGTCTCCGGCTTTATTTATCAATAAGAGGTTCCTGCGATGACCGTTATTTACCAGACCACGATTACCCGCATCGGCCAGAGCGCAGCGGATGCGCTCAGCGACCAGATGCTGATCACCTTCCGCGAAGGGGCACCGGCGGATATCGAAGAGTTTTGTTTTATCCACTGCCACGGCGAGCTGAACGGCGAGCTGAAGGCAGGAAGTCAGCTTGAACTGGGCGAGGCGCGCTATGCCGTGACCGCCGTCGGCGACGTGGCCGAGCAGAACCTGCGCGAGCTGGGCCACATCACCCTGCGCTTCGACGGCCAGCCGCAGGCGGAATATCCCGGCACGGTGCACGTTGATGGCCCGGTTCCGCAGGCTGTTACCCCAGGCTGCACGTTAAAATTTGTTGCGTAATTAAGGAGAGTCACATGAGTCAGGTTGCCGTTGTCATTGGTGGGGGACAAACCTTAGGCGAGTTCCTCTGCCGTGGACTTGCCGCTGAGGGTTACCGCGTGGCGGTAGTGGATATTCAGAGTGAAAAAGCCGCCCGCGTGGCGGACGCCATCAACACCGAGTATGGCGAAGGGATGGCGTACGGGTTTGGCGCAGACGCCACCAGCGAGCAGAGCGTGATGGCCCTCGCCCGCGGCGTGGACGAGATTTTTGGCCGTACCGACCTGCTGGTCTACAGCGCGGGGATAGCGAAAGCGGCGTTCATCAGCGATTTCGAGCTGGGGGACTTTGACCGCTCGCTGCAGGTGAATCTGGTGGGCTATTTCCTCTGCGCCCGCGAGTTTTCCCGCCTGATGATCCGCGACGGCATTCAGGGGCGCATCATTCAGATCAACTCGAAATCCGGGAAAGTGGGCAGCAAGCATAACTCCGGCTACAGCGCGGCGAAGTTTGGCGGCGTGGGGCTGACGCAGTCCCTGGCGCTGGATCTGGCCGAATACGGGATTACCGTTCACTCGCTGATGCTGGGCAACCTGCTGAAGTCGCCGATGTTCCAGTCCCTGCTGCCGCAGTACGCCACCAAGCTCGGAATTAAAGCTGAGGAAGTGGAGCAGTACTACATCGATAAAGTGCCGCTGAAGCGCGGGTGCGACTATCAGGACGTGCTGAACATGCTGCTGTTTTACGCCAGCCCGAAGGCCTCGTACTGCACCGGGCAGTCGATTAACGTCACCGGCGGGCAGGTGATGTTCTGATCGAGCGGTTTGTTTTCCCCTCACCCCGGCCCTCTCCCCACAGGGGAGAGGGTGTGTTTTGTCCCCTCTCCCCTGTGGGGAGAGGGTTAGGGTGAGGGGTGAGGAAAAATAAGGAGCTAATATGGTAACCGCATTAATCACCGTCGCCGCCCTCGCCTGGCTCTGCCAGATGGCGTTTGGCGGCTGGCAAATTCATCAGTTTAACCGCGCGTTTGACGCCCTGTGCCAGAAGGGCCGCGTGGGCGTCGGGCGCTCCGGCGGCCGCTTCAAGCCGCGCGTGGTGGTTGCCGTTGCGCTGGATGAACACGATCGGGTGTGCGACTCCCTCATCATGCGCGGCATGACGGTGTTTGCCCGTCCGGCGAAAATTCAGGCAATCAACGGTATTGCGCTGCATGAATTACAACCTGATGTGATCTTTCCCCATGATTCGCTCTGTCAGAATGCACTATCATTAGCGCTTAATCTGAAACATGGATAATTTCGTTGTGAAAGTTACAGACTTGCGAAATTATCATTTCGCAACGTAAGGAACGAAGCGCCTATGAAACCTCGTCAGCGGCAGGCGGCCATTCTTGAGCATCTGCAAAAGCAGGGAAAGTGCTCGGTAGAAGAGCTGGCCCACTACTTTGACACCACCGGCACGACAATACGCAAGGATCTGGTGTTGCTCGAAAACTCCGGCGCCGTCATTCGTACCTACGGCGGCGTGGTGCTTAACAAGGATGAAGCCGACCCGCCTATCGATCACAAAACGCTGATTAACACCCACCAGAAAGCGCTGATTGCCGAAGCGGCGGTGAAATTCATTCACGACGGTGATTCCATCATCCTCGACGCGGGCAGCACCGTCCTGCAGATGATCCCGCTGCTCAGCCGCTTTAACAACATCACGGTGATGACCAACAGCCTGCACATCGTCAATGCCCTGTCGGAGTTCGACAGCGAGCAGACCATCCTGATGCCCGGCGGTACCTTCCGTAAGAAATCGGCGTCGTTTCACGGCCAGCTGGCGGAGAACGCCTTCGACCACTTCAGCTTCGATAAGCTGTTTATGGGCACCGACGGCATTGACCTGAATGCGGGCGTGACCACCTTCAACGAGGTGTTCAGCGTCAGCAAAGCGATGTGTAACGCCGCGCGGGAGGTCATTTTAATGGCGGACTCGTCGAAGTTTGGCCGTAAAAGCCCCAACATTGTCTGTAGCCTGGAAAGCGTCGACAAGCTGATTACCGACGCGGGTATCGACCCGGCGTTTAAAAAAGCGCTGGAAGAGAAAGGCATCGACGTGATCGTAACCGGAGAGAGAGATGAGTGATTTTCTGTTAGAAACGGGCCGCCAGACGCTGATGCTGGAGCTACAGGAGGCCAGCCGCCTGCCGGAACGTCTGGGCGAGGATTTTGTCCGCGCGGCCAACACCATTATCCACTGCGAAGGCAAAGTGATTGTGGCGGGCATTGGTAAATCCGGCCATATCGGCAAGAAGATTGCGGCGACGCTTGCCAGTACCGGCACCCCGGCATTCTTCGTTCACCCTGCCGAAGCGCTGCACGGCGATCTGGGGATGATCGAAAGCCGCGACGTGATGCTGTTTATCTCCTACTCCGGCTCGGCCAAAGAGCTGGATCTCATTATTCCACGTCTCAAGGAAAAATCGGTTGCGCTGCTGGCGATGACCGGAAAATCCCGCTCGCCGCTGGCGCTGGCCGCCAGGGCCACGCTGGATATCTCCGTTGAGCGCGAGGCCTGCCCGATGCATCTGGCTCCGACCTCCAGCACCGTCAACACGCTGATGATGGGCGACGCGCTGGCGATGGCGGTGATGCAGGCGCGCGGCTTTAATGAAGAAGACTTTGCCCGTTCGCATCCGGCCGGGGCGCTTGGGGCACGCCTGCTCAACAAGGTTCACCACCTGATGCGCACGGACGATGCCATTCCGCAGGTTAAACTCGACACCAGCGTGATGGACGCGATGCTGGAGCTGAGCCGCACCGGGCTGGGGCTGGTTGCGGTGTGCGATAACGACAGCCTGGTGAAGGGGGTATTCACCGACGGCGACCTGCGTCGCTGGCTGGTGGGCGGCGGCGGTCTTGAGGCGCTGGTCTCAGAGGCGATGACCAGAGGCGGGCTGACGCTGAATGCCGACAGCCGCGCCATTGAAGCCAAAGAGGTGCTGATGAAGCGCAAAATCACCGCCGCCCCGGTGGTGGACGAGCACGGCAGGCTGTGCGGCGCCATCAACCTGCAGGATTTCTACCAGGCGGGGATTATTTAACCCTTCAGCCCAAGACGTTTCGCCAGCCGGTGAAGGTTGGCGACGTCCATCTCCAGCGCCCGCGCGCACGCCGCCCAGCTGCGGTTATTCTGCTCCAGCGCGCGGGTAATCATCTGACGCTGAAATGCTTCCGTCGCCTCGCGCAGGTTTTCGCTGGCGCACTCAGGCGCAGCCGGCTTCACGATCGGCGCACTTTCCTCATGCAGCGCAAAATGCCGCGCATGAATAACCACCTCATCCCCCGAACGCGTCGCCCGCGCCAGCACGACCGCACGGTGAATCGCATGTTCCAGCTCGCGCACGTTGCCCGGCCAGCCGTAGCTCAGCAGGTGCGACCTCGCGCCGGGGCTGAGCACCACCCGGGAAAGCCCCATTTTGAGCCGACACTGCTCGCAGAAAAAGCCCGCCAGCAGCACCACGTCGTCCCCCCGCTCGCGCAGCGGCGGCACGGAGAGCGGAAACACGCTCAGGCGGTGGAACAGGTCAGCGCGGAAATTGCCCGCCAGCACCTCCTCGCGCAGATCCCGGTTGGTCGCTGCCAGCACGCGCACGTCCACCCGATGGCTGCGGTCATCGCCCACGCGCTGGATGTCGCCGTACTGCAACACCCGCAGCAGCTTGGCCTGTAGCGAAAGGGAGAGTTCGCCAATTTCGTCCAGGAACAGCGTGCCGTTATCGGCCATTTCAAACTTGCCGCTGCGGTTGCTGATCGCCCCGGTAAACGCCCCTTTGACGTGGCCGAACAGCTCGCTCTCCGCCACGCTTTCAGGCAGGGCCGCGCAGTTGAGGTACACCAGCGGGTTCACTGCCCGCGGCGAAGCCTCATGGATGGCTTTCGCCACCAGCTCTTTACCGGTACCGGTTTCCCCGAAGATCAGCACGTTCAGGTCGGACGCGGCGACTATCTCAATCTCTTTTTTTAGCTGCTCCATGCCCGGCGAAAGGCCGATCATCTCCGTGTGCGCCACCTCGCCGAACGCCGTCGGGCTGCCGGGAAGGATATTCTGGCTCTCCAGCTGCTCTATCAGCAGGGCGTTGTTCAGCGCACCGGCCGCCAGCGCGGCAATGAGGCGCAGCTCTTCGTCGCTGAACGTATCAAACTGGTCCGGCGACATGCCATCGAGGGTGAGCGCGCCAATCAGGTTCTGCCCGGCGAAGAGCGGAAGGCCGATGCAGGCGTGTACCTTCAGGCTCTCCTGTCCGGGAATAAGCCCGTCGTACGGATCGGGCAGATCGCTGTCCGCCGGAAACCGCACGACGTCACCCGCGCGGGCGATAGTCTCCAGACGCGGATGGCCTTCCAGCGTAAAGCGTCGCCCGAGCACGTCCTGCGCCAGCCCGTCGATAGCCAGCGGAATAAACTGCCGCCCCTCATAACGCAGCAGCGCTGACGCATCGCACGCCAGCACGTGGCGCAGCGTAGAGATCAGCCGCTGAAAGCGGTCCTGATGGCCGATACCGGTTTGCAGTTCAATGGCGATCTTCGCCAGCACGTCTACGGAAAAGCTCATGTCTGCCTCACAGTCATTTTGACAATACATAGTGTCATATTGACAGCTTTTTAGATAGTCATAATGACTACCTATTAGGGGTCATAAATTTATATTTTCATTATTATCAATAATTTAAAAAGTTGGCACGCAACTTGATATAGGTACAGCATCTTATTTGAAAACGCTGTATTACGCTGAGGTTGCTATGTCTATTCTGGTTAAAAATAACATTCATTGGGTTGGTCAACGTGACTGGGAAGTACGTGATTTCCACGGTACGGAATATAAAACGCTGCGCGGCAGCAGCTACAACAGCTATCTCATCCGTGAAGGTAAAAACGTCCTCATCGATACCGTCGACCACAAATTCAGCCGCGAGTTCGTGCAGAACCTGCGCAGCGAAATCAACCTGAACGATATCGACTACATCATCATCAACCACGCGGAAGAGGATCACGCCGGGGCGCTGACCGAGCTGATGTCTTACATCCCGGACACCCCGATCTACTGCACCACCAACGCCATTGACTCCATCAACGGCCACCACCACCATCCGGAGTGGAACTTCCACACCGTAAAAACCGGCGACACGCTGGATATCGGCAACGGCAAACAGCTGATCTTCGTGGAAACCCCGATGCTCCACTGGCCGGACAGCATGATGACCTACATGACCGGCGACGCGGTGCTGTTCAGCAACGACGCCTTCGGCCAGCACTACTGCGACGAACGCCTGTTCAACGATGAAGTGGATCAGGCCGAGCTGTTCGAACAGTGCCAGCGCTACTACGCCAACATCCTGACGCCGTTCAGCCGCCTGGTAACGCCAAAAATCACCGAGATCCTCGGCTTCAACCTGCCGGTGGACATGATTGCCACCTCCCACGGGGTGGTGTGGCGTGAAAACCCAACCCAGATCGTTGAGCTGTACCTGAAATGGGCCGCGGATTATCAGGAAGACCGTATCACAATCTTCTACGACACCATGTCCAACAACACCCGCATGATGGCGGACGCGATTGCCCAGGGGATTAACGAAGTCGACCCGAACGTGGCGGTGAAAATCTTCAACGTGGCGCGCAGCGATAAAAACGAAATCCTGACCAACGTCTTCCGCTCTAAAGGCGTGCTGGTGGGGACCTCCACCATGAACAACGTGATGATGCCGAAAATTGCCGGCCTGGTGGAAGAGATGACCGGCCTGCGCTTCCGTAACAAACGCGCCAGCGCCTTTGGTTCACACGGCTGGAGCGGTGGCGCGGTAGACCGTCTCTCCACCCGTTTACAGGACGCCGGTTTTGAGATGTCCATGAGCCTGAAGGCGAAATGGCGCCCGGATCTCGACGCGCTGGAAGTCTGCCGTCAGCATGGCCGCGACATTGCCCGCCAGTGGGCGCTCGCACCGCTTCCTGAGGTTGCAGCCCAGCCCGCCGAACAGCCGCAAGCCTGTGCCGGGGCAGCCAGCGCCGATCTCGGCCCACGCATGCAGTGCAGCGTCTGCCAGTGGATTTACGATCCTGAACTGGGCGAGCCGTTGCAGGATGTCGCGCCGGGCACGCCGTGGAGCGAGGTTCCGGACAACTTCCTCTGCCCTGAATGTTCCCTCGGAAAAGACGTCTTTGACGAACTGGCAACGGAGGCAAAATGAGCAACGGTATCGTCATCATCGGCTCGGGCTTTGCCGCCCGCCAGCTGGTGAAAAATATCCGCAAACAGGACGCTAGCGTGCCGCTGACGGTGATCGCCGCCGACAGCATGGACGAATACAACAAGCCCGATCTGAGCCACGTCATCAGCCAGAACCAGCGCGCCGAAGATCTCACCCGCCAGACGGCGGGGGAGTTCGCGGAACAGTATAACCTGCGTCTGTTTCCGTACACCTGGGTGACCGATATCGACGCTGACGCCCGCGTGGTGAAGGCGAAGGATAAAACCTGGCAGTACGACAGGCTGGTGCTGGCGACGGGGGCATCTGCGTTTGTGCCGCCGGTTGAGGGCCGCGAGCTGATGGTCACGCTCAACAGCCAGCAGGAGTATCAGGCCAGCGAAACCCTGCTGCGCGATGCCGCCAGGGTGATGATTGTCGGCGGCGGGCTGATTGGCACCGAGCTTGCGATGGACTTCTGTCGGGCGGGTAAATCCGTCACCCTGGTTGACCACGCGGCCAGCATTCTGTCGGCGCTGATGCCGGCAGAAGTAAGCAGTCGCTTACAGCATCGTCTGACCGACATGGGCGTCCATCTGCTGCTGAAATCGCAGCTGCAGGGCCTGAGCAAAACCGAAGGCGGTATTCGCGCGACGCTTGACCGCAACCGCAGCGTTGAGGTGGATGTGGTTATTGCGGCGACGGGTCTGCGCCCGGAAACCGCGCTGGCGCATCGCGCCGGGGCCGAAGTAAACCGCGGCGTGAAGGTAGACAGCTACCTGCAAACCACGCAGCCGGACATTTATGCCCTGGGCGACTGCGCGGAAATTAACGGCCAGGTGCTGCCTTTCCTGCAGCCGATTCAGCTAAGCGCCATGTTCCTGGCGAAAAACCTGCTCGGGGGCAGTGCGCCGGTGAAATTACCCGCCATGCTGGTGAAGGTAAAAACGCCGGAGCTACCGCTGCATCTCGCGGGCGAAACGCAGCGTCAGGATCTGAACTGGCAGATCGCCATTGAGCCTCAGGGCATGGTGGCGCGCGGTACGGATGCTGACGGCCAGATGCGCGCCTTTGTCGTCAGCGAAGACAGAATGAAGGAGGCCTTCGCGCTGCTGAAATCGTTACCTGCCTGACCCTCTCTGCCACGCTTACTTAACCTTTGGATTATATTGTCCGCAGCCCCGATGTCCTGGGGCTTTTTTTATGGCACCAGCCTGAGTCAGGAACGCACCACCAGCGCGTCATAGCCGCGCCAGCGGTAGTTGGCCATAGAGATCAGCCAGCAGGCGACAAACAGCTCGACCACCACAAATCCGGCATCGCCAAGATTGTCGTTTACCGCGCCAATCAGATCCCACGCGCCGCCGCTGAGGCCAAATTTGTCCATCAGCAGACCCAGCGCTTCCAGCCCGCCGATAAACAGCGCCACCACTACCGAGGTGCCGGTGATAGTCATGTTGTAGTACAGCTTGCGCTGCGGCTTGTTGAACGCCCAGCCGTACGCGCCAACCATCAGCAGGTTATCGAGCGTATCCACCAGCGCCATGCCGCTGGCGAAGAGCGCCGGGAAAATCATGATTGACCATACCGACATACCGCTGGAGGCGCTGGCGGCGGAGATCCCCAGCACGCCAATCTCGGTGGCGGTGTCAAATCCGAGGCCAAACAGGAAGCCGACCAGATACATCTGCCAGCTTTTGTTGACGAGGCGGAAGGTTTTGCCAAACAGCCAGTTCATCACGCCACCCTGCGCAGGAAGCGTGACGTCCCCCCGCACCGGCCTGCCGTTTTTCAGCGCCCGGAAACTGCGCCACACGCCGCGCAGGATCACCATATTCACCAGCGCCATCGCCAGCAGGAAGGTGGCGGATACCGCGGTGCCAATCAGGCTGCCGGTTTCGTGAAGCCAGGCCATATTCTTCTGAAACGCCGTGGCGGTGGCGGCAATAGCGATGGACGCCAGCACCACGATGGTGGAATGTCCGAGGGAAAACCACGCGCCCACCCCGGACGGGCGTTTGCCCTGCTGCATCATCTTACGCGTCACGGTATCAATGGCCGCGATGTGGTCAGCATCCACCGCATGGCGCAGCCCGTAACACCAGGCCAGCAGGCTGGCGGCCATCAGCGCCGTACTGCCGCTAAAGGTGCGCCACGCCAGCCCCCATGCCAGCAGATTAGCCATTACCAGAGCCAGCAGCAGGCACGCTGCGCGCGGTTCATTGCGTAGAAGTCGTAACATTTTAAGTCCTTTGTGAACATGACCGGGCGGCAGCAACCACCGCCTGCCCGAAGGCAATCGCGCCGTCACCTGCGGGCAGGCGCGAAGGAAACAGAAGCGTGAAATCAGAAAGGTAATAGCGAAAGCGCGCGCGAAGCAGACGGTTGTGCAGGACGCCCCCGCTGAAGCACACCGCAGAGAGGGAGAGACGGCGGGCATGCGTTGCCGCCAGCTTGCTCAGCCCTTTTGCCAGCGCGTCGTGAAAGGCCCACGCGCGCTCGCAGGGTTCCGCCCGCCAGGCCAGCCACTGCTGCCAGAAACCGGCAAGGTTATCCGCTTCCAGCGTCACCGGATGGTCGACGCCCGCGCACCGGGCGGCCAGCGCCTCCAGCCTGCATGCCGCTTCGCCTTCATAGCGCTGTGCGTTTATGTCCAGCGCGCAGGCGACCGCGTCAAACAGGCGACCGCAGGACGACGCCAGCGGCGCGTTGATACCGCGCGTCACGGCCGCTGCCAGCAGCGGCCAGTTCTCACGCTGTACGGCACCGGTTTCCGGGTACTGCTGCCAGTCGGGCACGAACGCCAGGCAGTGGGCGAGTAAATTGCGCCACGGCTGTTTCGCTGCCAGATCGCCGCCCGGCAGCGCGACGGCGGGCAGGCCGCCGAGCCGTTCGCAGTCGAGATAGTTGACCCGCAGGCACTCGCCGCCCCACAGCGCGCCGCTCTCGCCCATGCCGATCCCGTCCAGCGTCAGGGCGATAACGTCCCCGCCGTCGAGCGGCCAGTTATTTTCCGCCATGCACGCCGCGGCGTGGGCGTGATGATGCAGCACGGTTTCAACGGGCAGCGCCTGCTCCTGCGCCCACCGGCGGGCGCGATACCCCGGGTGCGCATCGCACACCACGCGCTCCGGCTGAAAAGCGTAGATTTTCTGCATCAGCGACAGCGCCGTGCGCCACTGGGCGTCTACGCCGTCGTCGCTGAGGTTGCCAAAATGCTGGCTCAGCACCGCGCGATCTCCGCGTACCAGGCAGAAGGTATTTTTCATGTCCGCACCGGTGCATAGCATGGCAGGGCTCTCGCTGAACCCGGCGGGAAGCGTGATGGCATCCGGCACAAACCCGCGCGCGCGGCGCAGGACTGCGCCCTCCCGATCCATCACCGAATCATCCATCCGCTGCAGAATGTCGCGGTTGTGCAGCAGAACGCCGTCGGCAATGTCGCCGAGCGCCTCCAGCGCCTGGCGGTTGGTGATGGCGGGCGGACGGCCGCTGAGGTTAGCGGAGGTCATCACCAGCGGGCGCCCGCAGTCCATCATCAGCAAATGCTGAAGCGGGTTAGCGGGCAGCATCACGCCGATCGTATCCAGCCCCGGCGCAATCTCCTCCGGAAACGCGGGAAGGCAGGCTTTTGGCGTCAACACGATCGGCGCAGCGGCCGAGCGTAACAGCGTCCGTATCGCCTCCGGCAGGCCATCCGCATCGGGGATCATCACCGCCAGCGGCTTCGCCGGGCGCTGCTTGCGTGCCCGCAAGGTCATTATCGCCGTGGGGTTAAGCGCGTCGCAGGCCAGGTGAAACCCACCCAGCCCTTTAACCGCCACGATGCCGCCGTTTTTCAGCCTCTCCACCGCCGCGCTTAACGCCGGTTCGCGGGTGGCAATAGCGTCACCGGCTCGCCACTCCAGCTGCGGCCCACAGTCCGGGCAGGCCACCGGCTGGGCGTGAAAGCGGCGATCGGCCGGGCTGCGGTACTCCGCTTCACACGGCGCGCACAGCGGAAAGCCCGCCATCGCGGTCGCCGGACGGTCATAGGGCATCGCGCGAATGATGGTGTAACGCGGGCCGCAGTGGGTGCAGTTGATAAACGGGTAGCGATAGCGTCGCTCGCGGCGGTCGCGCATCTCCGCCAGGCAGGCGGGACAGGTAGCGGCATCCGGGACGATTTGCGTGTCCATCGTCCCGCCCTCGCTGTGGCGAATGACGAACGAAACCGGCTCCGCTGCCCAGATGAACGGCTGCACGTCGATGCAATCGATGCGGGCCAGCGGTGGACAGTCCTGGCGCAGCCTTGCGGTAAAGTCACCCCCACTACCCGCGAGACGCACCAGGACACCCTCTCCGTCGTTGCACACGTCGCCTGCCAGCTTCAGCCGGTGCGCAAGCTGCCAGACGAAGGGGCGAAACCCCACGCCCTGCACTTTGCCGCGCACCCGAAGCTGAACGCCGTTAACGCTCATTGCGGCTTAAAACAGCAGCGATGACGAAGTGTCGAAGGCCGCGCGGCGGCGTTTTTCGGCACTCATCTGTTCGAGCTTGTCGCGATCCACGCACACCAGCGCGTGCGTCGGGCAGGCTTCCATACATGCCGGACCGGCGTCGCGGTGATAGCACAGGTCACATTTATTGGCTTCGGCTTTCTCCGCGCGCACGCTCAGCCCGATACCGCTGTTGCGCACCACCGGGCGGACCACCACCTCCATCGCGCCATACGGACACGCCACCACGCAGGTTTTGCACCCGATGCAGCGCTCCTGCATCACGTGCACAAAGCCTTTTTCACGCTTAATTGCCCCGTTTGGACAGACGTTGGCGCAGGGCGCATCTTCACACTGACGGCAAATGGCGGCGGTTGAAATATTCACGCCCTTAATAACGTGAATACGCGGCAGGAACGTGTCGGGGGTCAGAGCGGCGCAGTCCTGCTCTGCCTGATGGGACACCACGCACGCAACCTCACAGGTGCGGCAACCAATGCATTTACTGGCATCGGCCATAATAAAACGGTTCATCTGCTTCTCCGGCATAACGGTTATGCGCGGAGTTATTCATAAAGCGTGCCAGTTTTTAATGCATTGATTTTAAAGCAGAAGAAAAGCAAGGCGTGCTGTCATCGTCATTAGTGACGATGACAGATGTCGACGTCAGCGGTGCGGGCCGGCAATAACGGAGTCGCGCAGGATAAGCTCGCCGGAGAAGGTTTGCTGGTATTTAAACTCACCGCCGTCGAGCATGAAAATCAGGCGGCTGATGGTCTCCTGAATCATCTCCGTCACCGGAATACGCACGCTGGAGAGGGACGGCACGATATAGGGCGCGATGGCCACGTCGTCAAAGCCGATGACGGACACCGCGCCCGGCGTGGCGACGCCGCTCTTGTGCAGCTGGCTGATGGCGCCAATCGCCATATCGTCGTTGCTCGCCACCAGCGCGGTAAACGGTTCGCCGCGGGTAAGCAACGCCGTGACCGCCGCCGCGCCGCTGGCCGGATTCCACTTTCCTTCGGCGATCAGCTCGTCACGCAGGGCAATGCCGTGCTGCGCCAGCGCATCCTTATAGCCGGAAAGACGCTCAACCCCGGTGGGGGAATCCAGTGAACCGGTGATAAACGCAATCTCCCGGTGCCCTTGCGCAATCAGCTTCGATACCGCTTCCTGACAGGAGGCTTTATGATCGGACCAGACGCTGTGGCTGCTGTTTTTACGTAAACGGCGGTTGAGCACCACGATCGGCTGCTCGCATTTGTCGACGATTTCGTCCAGCTCATCCACGCTCAGAAAACGCGGGTAGATAATCACCGCATCACAGCGCATATCCAGCAGATACTGGATCGCCTCGCGCTCCTCTTCGGCGCTGTGTTTGCCATCGGCCAGTATCAGCTGGCGGCCCTTTTCCTCCGTCATGCGCGCGGCGTGGAACAGCAGCTCGCTAAAGTAAACGCCGTGATAAAGGGTGTTCGTCACCACCAGCCCCAGGGTCCGGGTACGTTTGGTCGCCAGGTTTCGCGCCAGCAAATTAGGGCGATAGCCGCTCTCTTCGATTGCCTGAAATACCCGGTCTTTGGTCTCCTGGCTAACGTAGCCGTTACCCGACAACACCCGGGAGACCGTCGCTTTCGAAACGCCTGCCCGCTTCGCCACTTCCAGCATCGTGGTCATATTGTTATTCCATGTAAAACTGATGAGCCGCAGTGTACTGCACCGCGGAAAAATTGTCGCAGCGGCGTTGTCACGCTTCCGACTCCCCATTGCGATCTGCATCACGAAACAAAAAAATGTACAAAAAGCGATCTTGTTTCATTCATAGAAACTAATGATGATTATGTGAAACCGGTTTCCTACATTTCTCACAACGATAACAGGATCACATCCGATGGCAAAAAATTACGCTGCGCTGGCGAACGAGGTGGTTAGCGCGCTTGGCGGCAAAGACAACATCGTCGCCGTCACCCACTGCATGACGCGCCTGCGCTTCGTTCTGAAGGACGAAAGCCTCACCGACGCCCCGCGCCTGAAAAGCATCAGCGGCGTGCTCGGCGTGGTGCGCAACGACAACCAGTGCCAGGTGATTATTGGCAACACCGTCTCCCAGGCGTACCGCGAAGTGGTCAACCTGCTGCCGGCTAACCTGCAGCCAGCCGTACCGGAAGGTCCACAGAAGCTGACCCTGCGGCGGATTGGCGCCGGGATCCTCGATGCGCTGATCGGCACCATGTCCCCGCTGATCCCGGCGATCATCGGCGGGTCGATGGTCAAGCTGCTGGCGATGATCCTCGAGATGACCGGCGTGCTGGGCAAAGGCGACCCGACGCTGACGATCCTGACCGTTATCGGCGACGGCGCGTTCTTCTTCCTGCCGCTGATGGTGGCGGCGTCCGCGGCGGTGAAGTTCAAAACCAACATGTCGCTGGCCATTGCCATCGCGGGCGTGCTGGTTCACCCGAGCTTTATCGAGCTGATGGCGAAGGCCGCGCAGGGCGAGCACGTTGAGTTCGCGCTGATTCCGGTGACGGCGGTGAAGTACACCTACACGGTGATCCCGGCGCTGGTCATGACCTGGTGCCTGTCGTATATCGAGCGCTGGGTGGATCGTATTACCCCGGCGGTAACCAAAAACTTCCTGAAGCCGATGCTGATCGTGCTGATTGCCGCCCCGCTCGCCATCGTGCTGATTGGCCCGCTGGGGATCTGGATCGGCAGCGCCATCTCCGCGCTGGTCTATACCATTCACGGCTATCTGGGCTGGCTCTCCGTTGCCATTATGGGCGCGCTCTGGCCGCTGCTGGTGATGACCGGGATGCACCGCGTCTTTACCCCAACCATCATCCAGACCATTGCCGAAACGGGTAAAGAAGGGATGGTGATGCCGTCGGAAATCGGCGCTAACCTGTCCCTCGGCGGCTCGTCGCTGGCGGTGGCGTGGAAAACCAAAAACCCGGAGCTGCGCCAGACGGCGCTGGCGGCGGCGGCCTCCGCCATCATGGCGGGGATCTCTGAACCGGCCCTCTACGGCGTGGCGGTACGCCTGAAGCGTCCGCTGATTGCGAGCCTGATTAGCGGCTTTATCTGCGGCGCGGTGGCCGGCATGGCCGGTCTTGCCAGCCACTCGATGGCGGCACCGGGGCTGTTCACCAGCGTGCAGTTCTTCGACCCGGCTAACCCGATGACCATCGTCTGGGTGTTCGGCGTGATGGGGCTGGCGGTAGTGCTGTCGTTTGTTCTGACCCTGCTCTTAGGGTTTGAGGATATTCCGGTAGAAGACGAAGCCGAAAAAGCGCGCGCCCTGCAAACCGCACCGGTTCAGAACAAAGCAGCAGAAGCATAAATTGAAAGCGAGGTAAGAATGTCTGTTTTTCCACAAGGATTTTTATGGGGCGGCGCGCTTGCCGCCAACCAGAGTGAAGGAGCTTACCGTGAAGGCGGTAAAGGGCTGACAACGGTCGATATGATCCCCCACGGCGCACACCGTCTGGCGGTAAAGGTCGGCAAGGAAAAACGGTTTTCGTTGCGTGACGACGAATTTTACCCGAGCCACGAGGCGATTGATTTTTACCATCGCTACAAGGAAGACATCGCCCTGATGGCGGAGATGGGCTTTACGGTGTTCCGCACCTCGATTGCCTGGAGCCGCCTCTATCCGAACGGGGACGAGCCGCTGCCGAATAAAGAGGGCATCGCCTTCTACCGCGCGGTGTTCGAGGAGTGCAAAAAGTACAACATCGAGCCGCTGGTCACGCTCTGCCACTTCGACGTGCCGATGCACCTGGTGACGGAATACGGCTCGTGGCGCAACCGTAAGATGGTGGATTTCTTCGCCCGCTACGCCCGCACCTGCTTTGAAGAATTTAACGGGCTGGTGAAATACTGGCTGACCTTTAACGAAATCAACATCATGCTGCACAGCCCGTTCTCCGGCGCGGGGCTGGTGTTTGAGGACGCTGAAAACGAGGACCAGGTGAAATACCAGGCCGCGCACCACGAGCTGGTGGCGAGCGCGCTGGCGACCAAAATCGCCCACGAGGTGAACCCGGAAAACCAGGTCGGCTGCATGCTGGCGGGCGGGAATTTTTACCCCTACTCCTGCAAGCCGGAAGACGTGTGGATGGCGCTGGAGAAGGACCGCGAGAACCTGTTCTTTATCGACGTGCAGGCGCGCGGCAGCTATCCGGCTTATTCCGCACGCGTGTTCCGCGAAAAAGGGGTAGTGATTGTAAAAGCCCCTGGCGACGACGAACTGCTGAAAAACACCGTCGACTTTGTCTCGTTCAGCTATTACGCCTCGCGCTGCGCGTCGGCGGACATGAACGCGGGCAACACCAGCGCGGCGAACATCGTGAAGTCTTTACGCAACCCGCACATTCAGGTGAGCGAGTGGGGCTGGGGCATTGACCCGCTCGGCCTGCGCATCACCATGAACATGATGTACGACCGCTACCAGAAGCCGCTGTTCCTGGTGGAAAACGGCCTCGGCGCAAAGGACGTCATTGATGAAAACGGCGAAATTAACGATGACTACCGCATCAGCTACCTGCGCGAGCACATCCGCGCGATGGGCGACGCCATCGAGGACGGCGTGCCGCTGATGGGTTACACCACCTGGGGCTGCATTGACCTGGTCTCGGCCTCAACCGGGGAGATGAGCAAGCGCTACGGGTTTGTCTACGTTGACCGCGACGACGCCGGTAACGGCACGCTTGACAGAAAGCGCAAGAAATCGTTCTGGTGGTACAAGAAGGTGATTGCGAGTAACGGGGGGGATCTGGCGTAGCCTGCGCTCCCCCTCACCCCGGCCCTCTCCCCACAGGGGAGAGGGTGTGTTTTGTCCCCTCTCCCCTATGGGGAGAGAGTTAGGGTGAGGGGCTGGAACCCACCCTTTCCAACCCATCCCGCAAGCCGTGAATAGACCACCTCCACCGCCGCTTTCACCGGCGGCGTCATCGGGTAATAAAACCCGACGATGTCCGGCTGGATGCCCAAAAACAGCACCTCGCCAACATCCTCTTTAATCTGATCCACCAGATAGTTAAGCGGCATGTTGTGGGTGGTCATCATGAACATCTCCGCGATATCGTCCGGATCGATCAGGCGGATTTCCCCCGGGTTCAGCCCCATATCGGTGGCGTCGACGATTAACAGCCTGTCCGGGCGAAGCTCGCGAATGGCAACCACGTCGTTTTCCGGCGCGCTGCCGCCGTCGATCACGACCCAGCTCCCCTGCGGGCTGGCCGCGCACATCTCCGCCAGCAGCGGGCCCGCGCCGTCGTCGCCCATCATGCTGTTGCCGACACACAGTAAAACGTCAGTCACGTAATCTCCTCACCATCAGGTAGATGGCGCTCTCCTGATGAATATCGTGCAGCATGCCGAGCAGCGTTTTGCTCCACGCCTGCTGCGCCGGGGTTTGCACGCTCAGCGCCGCGTCAAAAGCGTTGGCGAGCATCGTAATGTGGTTGGCGTCGATAACGATCTCGCCATATTTCGGCACGCCCTCCATTTTACGCCGCGCCGCACTGCCCTCCTCCAGCGTGGCGATCCACGCCAGGTACTCGGGCCACGGGCAGCTTAACGCCGTTTCAAGGCAGTCGATCACCCCGAGGTGGTGCCCAATCGCCAGGCTGTAATAGACCACCTGCTGCGCCGCAACCGGCGTGGCGTCGTTCTCATCAATAAATTTACGGCTCAGCTGGCTGAACACCACCGTTTCACTCATCGGATACGCGCCTCATCCACTACGCTGTTCAGGTTCGCCACAATCTCATTGAGGCGCGGATCGTTCTCCGCCTCCAGCCAGCGCGCCACCTGATGCTCGCCCTGGCTCAGCAGGCGCAGATAATCGTCGGCAATCTGGCGGCCATAGCGATAGCCCGCCAGCTTCCGCGCCGTGCGGTCGACCTTGACCCGCAGCGGCTGCACCATGTCCGGGTGCAGGAGCATCGCAGGCTGGTTGTCGAGCTCACCCGGTTCGCGGGCGTGGATTTTCTGCTCCAGCAGGCCAAGCGCCATCGCAAAGCCGTACAGCGTGGCGGCAGGCGTCGGCGGGCAGCCCGGAATGTAGACGTCCACCGGCACGATTTTGTCGGTACCGCCCCAGACGCAGTAGAGGTCGTGGAAGATACCGCCGCTGTTGCCGCAGGCTCCGTAGGAGATGCAAATTTTCGGATCCGGCGCGGACTGCCAGGCGCGCAGCGCGGGCGATCGCATAGCGCGGGTAACGGCGCCGGTAAACAGCAGGATGTCCGCATGGCGCGGGGACGGCACCACCTTGATGCCGAAGCGTTCGGCGTCAAACAGCGGCGACAGCGTGGCGAAGATCTCGATCTCGCAGCCGTTGCAGCCGCCGCAGTCCACGCGGTAAACGTAGGCCGAGCGTTTGATTTTTTTCAGCAGCGACGCCTTCATGCTGGCGATGGACTCCTCCACCGTCATCGGCACCGGGATGCCGTTATCGTCGCGCGGGCCGAGTAAGTTTTCCATCAGCTGGCCTCTCTCATATGGCGGGTTAAATCGATGCGGTCAGACGGCAGCAGGCATTTCTGCCGCTTGCACTCCGGGCAGGTTTCAAAGCTTTCACGATGGTGCTCCGCGCGGGCGTCGCCGTTGTGCTGCAGCAGGGCAATGGCGTAGTCGATCTCCTTTTGAACGGCGAACGGGCGGTTGCAGACGCGGCAGCTGCACAGGTCAAAGCGCGACTGCTGTAAAAAGTCCTCTTTCCTCCACACCGCCAGCTCGTACTCCTGAGAAAGACGAATGGCGACCGTCGGGCAGACCTCTTCGCAGCGGCCGCAGAAGATGCAGCGCCCGAGGTTAAACTGCCAGGCCAGCTCGCCGGTTTTCAGATCCGTTTCCACCGTTAAGGCATTCGACGGGCAGGCGTTGACGCAGGCCGCGCAGCCGATGCACTGCTGCGGGTTGTGCTCCGGCTTGCCGCGAAAGTTTTTATCCACCGGCATCGGCTCCAGCGGAAAGCGGCTGGTGGGCGTGCCGGTTTTGATAGCTTTTTTGATAAAGGTAAACATTTTTACTCCTGCTTTCGTGCGGTTTTCTCACCCTCACCCTAGCCCTCTCCCTGAAAGGGAGAGGGAACCGTTCGCCCCCTCGCCCCTCTGGGGAGAGGGCCGGGGTGAGGGGTTACAGACCGCACAACATCAACTATTTCAGCGGCGAGTTCTTACGCTCAATGCTGTAGCGCTCAAGCTCTTTGTACGGCACCACCTGGCTTTTCTTCTTGCGCACGTCCACCACGGTCATGCGGTCGGTGCAGGAGTAGCACGGGTCGAGGCTGCCGATAATCAGCGGCGCGTCAGAGACGGTGTTGCCGCGCAGCATGTAGCGCAGGGTTGGCCAGTTGGCGTAGGTGGCCGCGCGGCAGCGCCAGCGGTAGAGCTTCTGGTTGTCGCCGGTCATGCTCCAGTGGATGTCGTCCCCGCGCGGCGCTTCGGCAAAGCCCAACGCAAAGCGGTTAGGAATGTAGGTGAAGCCCTCCACCATCAGCGGGCCGCCCGGCAGGTTGTCCAGGCCAAAGTCGATCATGTTAAGCGCGGTGAACACCTCGTTGATGCGCACCTTCAGGCGGGAGATAACGTCGCAGCCCTGCTCGCTGTGCACTTCCATCGGCAGCAGGCCGTAGCCGACGAACGGGTGATCGGCACGGGTGTCGCGGGCGTGACCGCTGGCGCGCACCATCGGGCCAACGTTGCTGAAGTCGCGGGCAATTTCCGGGTCAAGACGGCCGATGCCGACGGTGCGCTGCTCGATGTTTGGCGTGCTGAGCAGCATATCCACCAGCTCCTGCACGTCGCGGCGCATCTGCTGGGCAAGCTGGCGGGTCTGGACCATGTCATCCTTCAGCAGGTCGCGGCGGATCCCGCCGATCAGGTTCAGGCCGTAGGTTTTACGCGCCCCGGTGAGGATCTCCGCCATCTTCATTGACGCTTCGCGCACGCGGAAGAACTGCATAAACCCGGAGTCAAAGCCAACGAAGTGGCAGGCCAGGCCGAGGTTCAGCAGGTGCGAGTGCAGGCGCTCTACCTCCAGCAGAATGGCGCGGATCATCTGCGCGCGTTCCGGCACCACGATCCCCATGCCGTTCTCCACCGAGGTGGTGTAGGCGGTGCTGTGGGCAAAGCCGCAGATGCCGCACACCCGGTCAGAGAGGAACGTGACCTCGTTGTAGCCCATGCGGGTTTCCGCCAGCTTTTCCATGCCGCGATGGACGTAGAACAGGCGGTAGTCGGCGTCGATGATGTTCTCGCCGTCAACGAACAGGCGAAAGTGGCCCGGTTCGTCAGAGGTGACGTGCAGCGGGCCGATCGGCACCACGTTGTTCTTCTTGCTGCCCAGCTCGTTGATGAACTCGTAGGTTTCGCTGTCGGTGGTCGGCGCCGGGCGCTGGCGATAGTCCATGCTGTCCTTGCGCAGCGGGTAGAGCTCGTCCGGCCAGTCGTCCGGCAGCACCAGGCGGCGCTCGTCCGGCAGGCCGACCGGCACCAGGCCGTACATGTCGCGCACTTCGCGCTCGCCCCAGACGGCGGCAGGCACGCGCGGCGTTACGGACGGGTATTCCGGCTTGTTCGGGTCGACCTCGACGCGCACGGTGAGCCAGCACTTCTCGCCCTGCTCCATCGACATCACGTAGTACACCGCATAGCTGCCGCACAGCTGGCGCTCGTCATTGCCGAACAGCACCGACAGCCAGCCGCCCTGCCGGTAGTAAAGAAACTCCACCACTTCCGGCAGATAGTTCACCTTCACGGTGACGGTTACCTGGTCTTTGGTCTGCCAGGACTCCTCCAGCACCACGCCGGGGAAAGCCTGATGCAGCGCGGCGAGATACTGCTGACCTTTCTTTTCTTCAGACATAAATACTCTCTTTAATCACGCCACCAGCAAGGAGACGAACGCTAAAAATGCAAAACCAAAACCGGCCCAGGTGATGCGCGAGGTCGCGACAAAGCGCAGGCGCGCCATGCTGTTTTCAAACAGGGCAATCACCAGCACGCCGATAAGCAGCTTGAGTGCGGCAACCACCACGGCCAGGATCAGGCCACCTGCGGAGAAATGCGTCATCTGCCCCCACGGGAAAAAGACGCCGAGGAACATCTGCAATACCACCAGCTGCTTGAGGCTGATGCCCCACTTGAGCACCGCAAAGCCGTAGCCGCTGTACTCGGTGAGCGGCCCTTCCTGTAGCTCCTGCTCCGCCTCCGCGAGATCGAACGGCAGCTTGCCCATCTCGATAAAGGTGGCGAACGCGCAGGCGCACAGTGCCAGCACCAGCGGAACGGATCGGTCCACCGGCCAGTGGTAAACGGTATGGGTGATAAAGCTGATGTGGGTTGAGCCAGCAACCTGCGCGGCGACCCACAGCCCCAATAGCAGGATCGGCTCAACCAGCACGCCGAGCATTGCCTCGCGGCTGGCGCCGATGCCCGTAAACGGGCTCCCGGTGTCCAGGCCCGCAATCGCAAAGAAGAAGCGGGCGATGGCGAAGAGGTAAATCAGCGTAATCAGATCCCCGAGCGCCGGCAGCGGCGAGCCTACCGTGACCACCGGCAGCGCGGTGGCGATGGTCAGCATCACGCCCACCATCACGAACGGCGTCAGGCGGAAGACCCAGCCTGCGGCGTCCGGCGCCACGCTCTGGCGGGAGAGCAGCTTAAAGAGATCGCGGTACTCCTGGAGCACGCCAGGCCCGCGACGGTTGTGCATCCGGGCTCGCGCCACGCGGCTCACCCCGGAAAGCAGCGGCGCAGCGGCGAACAGCACCAGCGCCTGAAGTAATGCCAGTAACAGACTCATGTCAGGCTCCTCGGGAAATCACAATCACCACCAGCACCGCCAGCTCGATCAGCGCCAGACGGCGGAACAGCACGGGCACGGCGGCATTCTGCCAGCCCGGCACCCGGCCCTGCGGGTTAAGCCAGTGGCGCAGCTTCAGAACGGCGGCAAAGTTCTCCTTCACCGGCATGGCGAAACCGTGAGCGGTGATGACCATCGACTGCTCGTGTTCGTAACCGCAGGCCCACGCCGCGCCGCGCGAGCGGGAGGCGAGACGGTCGCGTTTGAAGAACAGCATCAGGACAAATGGCAGCAGCGGTGCGGCAACCAGCAGCAGCGCCATCATCGGCTGGGAGACGCTGGTATGCGCCGTCGCCAGCGGCAGCGGAATGGCGTGGCCCAGCAGCGGCAGCAGCCACGGCGCGGCAACCCCGCCCGCAATGCAGCACAGCGCCAGCGCCACCACGCTGGTGGCCATCAGCACCGGCGCGCAGCAGGCGTTTTCCGCTTCGCGGGTGCGCGGCGCGCCGAGGAAGGTGACGCCGTAGACCTTCGCCACGCACATCACCGCCAGCGCGCCGGTAATCGCCAGGCCAACCGCCAGCAGCGGCCCCAGCAGGCGGCCGATAAACGCGTCGCTCTGGCCAAGCGCGAAGAACGACTGGTAAATCACCCACTCCCCGGCAAAGCCGTTCAGCGGCGGCAGCGCGGCCATCGACATCAGCCCGACCAGCATCGCAAGCGAAATGACGGGCATTTTTTTGCCGATGCCGCCGAGCTTTTCGATATCGCGATGGCCGGTGCGGAACCAGACGCTGCCCGCCCCGAGGAACAGGGTGCTTTTAAACAGGCTGTGGTTGATGAGGTGATACAGACCGCCAATAAATCCGGCGGCAATCAGCGCCGGCTGGCCGAGCGCCAGCCCGGTGACGCCCGCGCCCAGCCCCAGCAGGATGATGCCGATATTCTCCAGGGTGTGGTACGCCAGCAGGCGCTGAATGTTGTGCTCCATCAGCGCGTACAGCCCGCCGACAAACGCGGTAACCATGCCCGCAATCAGCAGCACCACGCCCCACCACAGCGGCGGCAGGCCGCCGGTGAGCGTGATGGTCAGCATGCCGAACAGGCCGACCTTCATCACCACGGTGGAGAACAGCGCCGCGGCCGGCGCAGAGGCGCTGGCGTGCGCCTGCGGCACCCAGCCGTGCAGGGGGATGATCCCGGCGAGCAGGCCGAAGCCCGCCACGCCGAGCAGCCAGACGTCGTTCCCCAGCGGCTGGCCGTTAAGCGCGGCAAAATCCAGGGTGCCGAAACGCTGCCACACCAGCCAGCAGGCCACGGCCAGCAGCAGCGTGCCGAGGCGGCCGAGCGCAAACCACAGCTTGCCGGAGGCGCTGCATCCGGTCAGGAACACGCCGCACAGCGCCATGATCTCCGCCATCACCACCAGCGCGCCGAGGTTGCTGGCGATAACGGTGCAGACCGCCGCCGCCATCAGCAGGTTTACCAGCAGGCCGTTCACTCTGGTGTGCTGATGACGGTGCCAGTCAATATTAAACAGGCTGATAAACAGCCCGCACAGGCCAAAGGTCACCAGCCAGACGGCGTTCAGCGGCGTAAGCTGAACGGCATGGCGAACGAGCGGAATCACGGCTTCGGCGGTCTGACCGCCGAGTAACACCACCGCGCCCGCCGCCAGCGTCATCAGGCTGCCCGCCGCCCCGCCGATACCGGCGATCCAGCCGCTCAGGGTTTTATGGAAAGAGAACAGTAACGCCAGCACCGCAGCAGCGGTGAAGTACGCCACGGCGCTGTTAATCATGAATATCGCGTTCATTTCGCCCCCTCGTTAAGCGCCCGCAGCAGCGACAGATCGCCGACGTCGGTATTAATGGTCAGCTCGCGCTTGCGCCTGCTGGTGCGGGCAATATCGCGAATGTTGACCAGAATGAGCGCCTTCGTCGGGCAGGTCTGCACGCAGGCCGGACCCTGCTCATCGAAGCTGCACAGGTCGCACTTCACCGCAACGGCCCGCACGCCCGGGACCCAGTCGAGCAGCGTGCTCACCCGTGCCGGAGCCGGTGGCGCAGGCGGCGCTTTCGGGGTATTGGCGTTCGCCGGAATGTGGAGCGGACGGCTGCCGGAAAATTCAATGGCGCCGAACGGGCAGGCGATGGCGCACAGCTTGCAGCTTACGCACAGGCTTTCGTTCAGCTGCACCGCGCCATCGACGCGGGTGATGGCGTTTACCGGACAGACGCCCGCGCACGGGGCATCTTCACAGTGGTGACAGAGCTGCGGGGCAGACTCTTTCTCATTACGCATGACGCGCAGGCGCGGCATGGACTGCAGCCCGTGCTGGCGGTGCGTTTCCGAACACGCCGCCTCACAGGTTCGACAGCCAATACAGACCGTCGAGTCAGCAATTACAAAACGGTTCACCGGGTCATCCTCTGGTGATGGTCATTTTTGACGAAAAAGCTGTCTTATCGACACTTCTCGACACTCGCTTTTCAGGCCACGTTCGCCGCGGATTTTCCGTCGATCAGCTGTTTCAGGTTGATCGGCAAATCATGCTCAACGGCGTGATAGAGGCCGTTGTAAACCGGCGCGATCTTCTCCAGATAGTGCTCCAGCACCTGCTGGCGATCGCGGTTGCTGACGTGACCGTCCACCATGCCGTCCGCCATCAGCTGCGCCCGGGCGATGCAGTGCCTGTCGCCCTCTTTCGTCTCAACGTAGTACTCAATCGTGTGGCTGTTGAAGATGTCAGCCAGGGTGACGTAAATCGTAAAGTGACCGAATAACACGAAGCGCATGTCTCCCTGTGCCGCGCAGCTCATGGCGTGGTGCAGATGGGCCTTCGACAGCGTGATCCCCTGGACCAGTGAATTGCAGTACAGGTGCCACTGCTCCTGAAGCTGCTGATGACGTTGCGCGATGTAATCCGCTTTTTCGCTAATTTCCCAAATAGTCATAAAAGGTATCCGGTTAATGGAGATAGCGGCTGTAAAGCAGATTCCGTGCCAGTTTTTATTTTATTGATTTATATAAGTTTTATTTACAAGGACGCTGTCACTGCCGCCGTGTCGACGTGTCATTTCGACAGCGTTGACATCGTCACGCCGTAACGGAAATCAAGCTGGCACCGTTATTGCATTGAACGGGCAATTCATTAAGGAGGCGTCATGCACGAAATCACCCTCTGCCAGCGGGCACTCGAACTTATCGAACAGCAGGCGGTACTGAACCACGCGAAGCGCGTGACCGGCGTCTGGCTGAAGGTCGGCGCGTTTTCCTGCGTTGAGACCAGCGCCCTGACCTTCTGTTTTGAACTGGTGTGCCGCGGCACGCTGGCAGAAGGCTGCGAGCTGCATATCGACGAGCAGCAGGCGGAGTGCTGGTGCGAGAAGTGCCAACAGTACGTCACGCTGCTGTCTTCGAAGGTGCAGCGCTGCCCGCAGTGCCAGAGCGCCGGGCTACGCATCGTGGCGGATGACGGGATGCAGATCCAACGCCTCGAAATCGAGAAGGAGTAATGTATGTGTAGTACCTGCGGTTGCGCCGAAGGCAACCTGTATATAGAAGGGGATGAACATCGTCCTCACTCCGCGTTTCGCTCCGCCCCCTTTTCCCCTGCCCCGCGCCCTGCGGCGCCCCTGACCGGTATTACCTTTGCGCCGCAGCGTTCCGCCGCGGGCGACCTGCACTACGGCCGCGGCGAAGCGGGCACTCACGCACCGGGCATGAGCCAGCGCCAGATGCTGGAGGTAGAGATCGACGTGCTGGACAAAAATAACCGGCTCGCCGCCCGCAACCGCGCGCGCTTTGCCGCGCGCAAACAGCTGGTGCTGAACCTGGTCTCCAGCCCCGGCTCCGGTAAAACGACCCTGCTGACCGAAACCCTCAGGCGCCTGAACGAACGTGTCTCCTGCGCGGTGATTGAAGGCGATCAGCAAACCGTTAATGACGCGGCGCGCATCCGCGAAACCGGCACCCCGGCGATTCAGGTTAACACCGGCAAAGGCTGCCATCTGGACGCGCAGATGATTGCCGACGCCGCCCCGCGCCTGCCGCTGGCGGATAGCGGCATCCTGTTTATTGAAAACGTCGGTAACCTGGTGTGCCCGGCAAGCTTCGATCTCGGCGAACGGCACAAAGTGGCGGTACTCTCCGTTACCGAAGGGGAGGACAAGCCGCTGAAGTACCCGCACATGTTCGCCGCCGCCTCCGTCATGCTGCTGAACAAGGTCGACCTGCTGCCGTACCTGAATTTTGACGTGGATACCTGTCTGGCCTACGCGCGGGAGGTAAATCCGGACATTCATATCCTGCTGGTCTCCGCCACGCGCGGCGACGGGATGGACGCCTGGCTGGACTGGCTGGAGAGTGAACGATGTGCATAGGCGTACCCGGACAAATCCATTCCATTGACGGGAATCAGGCCAAAGTGGAGGTCTGCGGCATCCTGCGCGACGTGGATCTGACGCTGGTGGGCAGCCACGATGAAGCGGGGGCCTCGCGCCTCGGCCAGTGGGTGCTGGTGCACGTGGGGTTTGCCATGAGCGTAATTAATGAAGCAGAAGCCCGCGACACGCTGGATGCCCTGCAGAATATGTTCGACGTCGAGCCGGACGTGGGCGCCCTGCTGTACGGCGAGGAGCGCTAGCATATGCGTTACGTTGATGAATACCGTTCGCCGGAGCAGGTGCTACAGCTAATCGAGCGCCTGAAAGCGCGCGCGGCGCTGCTGGACTACACCCAGGAGAGGCCGCTGCGGATCATGGAGGTGTGCGGCGGACACACGCACGCCATCTTTAAATTTGGCCTCGACCAGCTGCTGCCGGAGAATATCGAGTTTATCCACGGCCCCGGCTGCCCGGTGTGCGTTCTGCCGATGGGCCGCATCGACAGCTGTATCGACATCGCCAGCCGGCCAGGCGTGATTTTTTGCACCTTTGGCGACGCCATGCGGGTACCGGGGAAAAATGGCTCGCTGCTCCAGGCGAAGGCGCGCGGCGCGGACGTGCGGATCGTCTACTCACCGATGGATGCCCTGACGCTTGCCATGAATAACCCCGACCGCAAGGTCGTCTTCTTCGGGCTGGGTTTTGAAACCACCATGCCCGCCACCGCCATCACCCTTCAGCAGGCGAAGGCCCGCCGCGTCGCTAACTTTTTCTTTTTCTGTCAGCACATCACCCTCATCCCCACGCTGCGCAGCCTGCTGGAGGCGCCGGATAACGGCATTGACGCGTTTCTGGCCCCGGGCCACGTCAGCATGGTGATTGGCACAGAAGCCTACGGTTTTATCGCCGAACGGTACAATCGTCCGTTAGTGGTGGCTGGTTTCGAACCGCTTGATCTACTGCAAGGCGTGACCATGCTGGTTGAGCAGAAAATAGCAGCCCTGAGCGCGGTAGAAAATCAGTATCGCCGCGTGGTGCCCGATGCGGGAAATATACGGGCGCAGCGGGCAATAGCCGACGCGTTTAGCGTTGAGGGCGACAGCGAGTGGCGCGGGCTGGGGCTGATTGCCAACTCCGGCGTGCGCCTGACGCCCGCGTATCACGCCTTTGATGCCGAAACGCACTTCCGCCCGCGGCCGCAGCAGGTGTGTGACGATCCCCGCGCCCGCTGCGGCGACGTGCTCACCGGCAGGTGCAAACCTCATCACTGCCCGTTATTCGGCAACGCCTGTAACCCGCAAACCGCGTTTGGCGCGCTGATGGTCTCCTCCGAAGGGGCATGCGCCGCGTGGTATCAATATCGCAACCAGGAGTGTGAAGCATGAACACGGTGGAAATGGCGCACGGAAGCGGTGGACAGGCGATGCAGCAGCTGATTAACCGGCTGTTCATGGAAGCCTTTAATAACCCCTGGCTCGCCGAGCAGGAGGATCAGGCGCGCATCGCGCTCTCAACGCTCACCGCCCAGGGCGACCGGCTGGCGTTCTCCACCGACAGCTACGTGATTGATCCGCTCTTCTTCCCGGGCGGCGATATCGGCAAGCTCGCCGTCTGCGGCACGGCCAACGACGTGGCCGTCAGCGGGGCGATCCCCCGCTACCTCTCCTGCGGGTTTATCCTCGAAGAAGGTCTGGCGATGGAGACGCTCGCGGCGGTGGTGAACAGCATGGCGCACACCGCCCGCGAGGCGGGTATCGCCATCGTCACCGGGGATACCAAGGTAGTGCAGCGCGGCGCGGCTGATAAGCTGTTCATCAACACCGCCGGAATGGGGGCGATCCCCGCCGACGTTCACTGGGGCGCGCAACGGCTCAGCGCGGGCGACGTGCTGCTGGTGACCGGCACGCTGGGCTGTCACGGCGCGACGATCCTTAACCTGCGCGAAGGCCTGGGGCTGGACGGCGAGCTGTGCAGCGACTGCGCGGTACTCACGCAGCTGATCCAGACGCTGCGTACCGTTCCCGGCGTGAAAGCGCTGCGCGATGCCACCCGCGGCGGCGTGAATGCCGTGGTGCATGAGTTTGCCGCCAGCAGTGGCTGTGGTATTGAGCTTAACGAGCGCAGCCTGCCCGTCAGGCCTGCCGTTCGCGGCCTGTGCGAACTGCTGGGGCTCGACCCGCTGAACTTTGCCAACGAGGGCAAGCTGCTGATCGGCGTGGAGCGCCAGGCTGCCGAAGCCGTGCTGGAGAAGCTGCGTGCGCATCCTTCAGGGAAAGAGGCCGCCATCATAGGTGAAGTGGTTGAGCGCAAAGGGGTGCGCCTGACCGGGCTTTACGGCGTGAAGCGCACGCTGGATCTGCCGCACGCTGAACCGTTACCCCGTATTTGCTAGACCGCATCAATAGCGGTCAGCGCCGAACGTCTCTTTTTGCCAGTTTCTATTGGAAAGCAACAATGCCGTATACACCGATGAGCGATCTTGGACAGCAGGGCCTGTTTGACATCACGCGCACTCTTTTACAACAGCCCGATCTCGGCGCGCTGAGCGATGCCCTGACGCGGCTGGTCAGGCAATCCGCGCTGGCGGACAGCGCCGCCATTGTGCTCTGGCATAGCGCAACCCAGCGCGCGAGCTATTTCTCAACGCGTGATAACGGCAAGGTCTTCGAGTATGAAGATGAAACGTTCCTGGCGCACGGCCCGGTGCGCCGCATCCTCTCCCGCCCGGAAGCCCTGCACTGCAACTTTGACCAGTTCCGCCAGGCCTGGCCTAAGCTTGCAGAGAGCAACCTTTACCACCCGTTCGGCCACTACAGCATGCTGCCGCTGGCGGTGGAGGGGCATATTTTTGGCGGCTGCGAGTTTATCCGCAATACCGACCAGCCCTGGAGCGAGGCGGAGTACGAGCGCCTGCATACCTTTACCCAGATTGTGGCCGTCGTCGCCGAGCAGATCCAAAGCCGCGTTACCAATAACGTGGATTACGACCTGCTGAGCCGCGAGCGCGATAACTTCCGCATTCTGGTGGCGATCACCAATGCCGTTCTGTCGCGGCTCGATATGGATGAGCTGGTCAGCGAGGTCGCCAAAGAGATCCACCACTACTTCAAGATCGACGCCATCAGCATTGCGCTGCGCGGGAACCGTAAAGGCAAGCTCAACATCTACTCCACCCACTACCTCGATGAGGCTAATCCGGCGCACGAGCAGAGCGAGGTGGACGAAGCGGGCACCCTTTCTGAGCGGGTATTCAAAAGCAAAGAGATCCTGCTGCTGAATCTCAGCGAGCAGGATCCGCTGGCGCCGTACGAGCGCATGCTGTTCAACACCTGGGGCAATAAGATCCAGACCCTGTGCCTGCTGCCGCTGATGTCCGGCAACACCATGCTCGGCGTGCTCAAACTGGCGCAGTGCGACGAGGCGGTATTTACCACCGCCAACCTCAAGCTGCTGCGCCAGATTGCCGAGCGTATCTCCATCGCCCTGGATAATGCCCTCGCCTATCAGGAGATCCACCGCCTGAAGGAGCGGCTGGTGGACGAGAACCTGGCGCTGACCGAGCAGCTCAACAACGTGGACAGCGAGTTTGGCGAAATCATCGGGCGCAGCGATGCCATGTACAGCGTGCTCAAGCAGGTGGAGATGGTGGCGCAAAGCGACAGCACGGTGCTGATCCTCGGTGAAACCGGCACCGGGAAAGAGCTGATTGCCCGGGCGATCCACAATCTGAGCAACCGCAACAGCCGCCGGATGGTGAAGATGAACTGCGCGGCGATGCCTGCTGGCTTACTGGAAAGCGACCTGTTCGGCCACGAGCGCGGTGCCTTTACCGGCGCCAGCAGCCAGCGGCTGGGCCGTTTTGAGCTGGCGGATAAAAGCTCTTTGTTCCTCGACGAAGTGGGCGATATGCCGCTGGAGCTCCAGCCCAAGCTGCTGCGCGTCCTGCAGGAGCAGGAGTTTGAGCGTCTGGGCAGCAACAAGCTGATCCAGACCGACGTGCGCCTGATTGCCGCCACCAACCGCGATCTGAAAAAAATGGTCGCAGACCGTGAGTTCAGAAGCGATCTCTACTATCGCCTGAACGTGTTCCCGATCTGCCTGCCGCCGCTGCGCGAGCGCCCCGAAGATATTCCGCTGCTGGTGAAAGCCTTTACCGCGAAGATTGCCCGCCGGATGGGGCGGAATATCGACAGTATCCCTGCCGAAACGCTACGCACCCTCTCGGCGATGGAGTGGCCGGGCAACGTGCGCGAGCTGGAAAACGTCATCGAGCGCGCGGTGCTGCTGACGCGCGGGAACGTGCTTCAGCTGTCCCTGCCGGAGGTTTCTCTTGCGGAAACGACCGTGGCCGCAACCGAGGTTGCGAAGGAGGGAGAGGATGAATATCAGCTCATTTTGCGCGTGCTCAGGGAGACCAACGGCGTGGTGGCCGGGCCGAAAGGCGCGGCGCAACGGCTCGGGCTGAAGCGCACCACCCTGCTCTCGCGCATGAAGCGGCTGGGAATTGATAAAGAGAGCCTCACTTAACCCCTGTCCCGGCGGTGCCTTCCGGCATCGCCTTTTATCACCCTGCGTAATTGTCCCACATTGACACAATATATTTTCCTCTGTATAAAATTCCGCCTTAATAATGCGTTTCATTTGCATCAAACAATTCTTGTGAAGGGTAGCGTTTAATGAAAAAGGTTCTCTGCGCGTTAGGCCTAGCGGTTGCGTCGGTCAGCTCGGCTCTGGCAACGACGTATCCACTGACCATTGAAAACTGCGGCTATAAAGAGACGTTTACCCGCGCGCCCGAGCGCGTCGTGGCCCTGGGGCAGAACACCGTTGAGATTTTGCTGCTGCTGGGTCTGGAAGATAAGGTGAAAGCCAGCGCCTTCTGGCCGACCAAAGTGCTGCCGCAGCTGGCCGGGCAGAACGCCAAAATCAAAACGCTCACCGTTGAAATTCCTACGTTGGAATCCATCCTTGCGCAAAACCCTGACTTTGTACCTGCACAACTACCGCTGCTGCTCGGGCCTGAAAGTAAGGTCGCAAAGCGTGAGGATCTGGCAACCGTTGGGGTAAACAGCTACTTGTCCCCGGGCATGTGCGCCACTAAAAAAGCCGCAGGCGACATGTACGGCAGCCGCCAGAAGCTGTGGGACATGACCTACCTTTATAAAGAGATTGAAGATTTCGCTAAGATTTTCAACGTGGAAGCTCGCGGCCAGGCCGTGATCGCCGACTTTAAAAAGCGTGAGGCGGACCTGCGCCAGGAATTTGGCAAAAACAAAAAAGACCTCTCCTTTGTTTTCTGGTTCTCAAGCTCCTCGCCTTCGGCTGACGCCTATGTAGGCGGTAAAAACAGCGCCTCCGGCTTTATTGCTAACGTGCTGGGCGGCCACAACGCCATTACCTCCGAGACCGAATGGCCGACCGTGGGCTGGGAAAGCATTATTGCCGCTAACCCGGACGTGATTGTGGTTTCAAGCCTCGATCGTAACCGCTGGGCGCTGGACAACGCCGAAGAAAAAATTAAATTCCTGAAAAGCGATCCTGCCGTCAGCCAGCTGGACGCGGTGAAGAAGGGCCACATTGTGGTGATGGACGGCCAGGCCATGAACCCGACGATCCGCACGCTTTACGGCGCCGAGCAGGTCGGTGAACAGCTCAGAAAGCTGGGACTGAACTGATGTCCTCAGCCGTTCTCCAGATGCGGCAGGGCGTGCTCCTGACCACATCATGCCTGCTTGCCGTGGCGCTGCTGTTTCTTGTCATCGCCCTTGGCGTCAGCGTCGGTGAGCTCGCTATCCCGCTGAATAACGTGTTTTACGCCATCGGCAATAAGCTGGGGCTGACCGACGTTCCCCTCAACCGCATCTATGAGAGCGTCATCTGGGACTTTCGCCTCAGCCGCGCGCTGGTGGCCGCGTGCTGCGGGGCCGGGTTAGCCATTTGCGGGGCCGTGCTGCAAAGCCTGCTGAAGAACGCGCTGGCGGAACCTTACGTGCTCGGCGTGTCGGCGGGGGCCTCAACCGGAGCGGTGTCGGTCGTGGTACTGGGTCTTGGCACCGGAGCGGTATCGCTCTCTGCGGGCGCGTTTGCCGGCGCGTTTGCGGCCTTTGCCTTCGTCGCCTTCCTGACCAATGGCGCGCGCGGCGGCAATGAGCGCACCATACTGGCGGGCGTGGCCGCTTCCCAGCTGTTTAACGCCATTACCGCCTATACCATCAGCACCTCTGCCAGCGCGCAGCAGGCGCGCGACGTCATGTTCTGGCTGCTGGGCAGCTTTAGCGGCGTCCGCTGGCCGGAATTCCAGCTGGCGCTGGTGGTCGTGCTGGCGGGTCTTGCCGTCTGCCTTTACTATTCCCGCGCGCTGGACGCCTTTACCTTTGGTGATGATGCCGCCGCCTCGCTGGGCATTGCGGTGCCCTGGGTGCGCCTGGCCTTATTTACCACCACCGCCCTCATCACCGCGACCATCGTCAGCATGGCGGGCTCGATTGGTTTTGTGGGGCTGGTCGTGCCGCACGTCATGCGTTTTCTCTTCGGGCCGCTGCACCGCACGCTGCTGATTGCCAGCGCGCTGGCGGGGGCGATCCTGATGGTGCTGGCCGACATAGCCTCGCGGATGCTGATTGCACCGCAAAGCCTGCCGGTTGGGGTCGTTACCGCGCTGGTTGGCGTACCGTTCTTCGCCGTTATTATCTACCGCTCAAGGAATAAGTAATGAGCATCTGCGCCGACAACATCACCTGGAAGGTAGGTAAAAAGATCATTGTGAATAATGTTTCGCTGACGGTTTCCCGGGGCGAAACGGTGGGTCTGCTTGGTCCTAACGGCTGCGGCAAATCCTCTCTGCTGCGCATTCTGGCGGGCCTGCGTCGCCCGGATGCCGGACGCATCACGCTGGACGGGCAGGACATTGCCCGTATTGCCAAAAAGCAGCTGGCGCGCCGCGTGGCGTTTGTTGAACAGCACGGGATGACCGATGCCAACATGCGCGTGCGTGACGTGGTCAGGCTGGGGCGCATTCCGCACCACTCGCCCTTCTCAAACTGGAGCGCACAGGATGACGAAACCGTCACTGCCGCCCTGCAACGCGTGGATATGCTGGACCGCAGCGAACAGGGCTGGCTAAGCTTATCCGGCGGCGAGCGTCAGCGGGTGCATATCGCCCGCGCGCTGGCGCAAGCGCCAACCGAAATCCTGCTGGATGAACCGACCAACCACCTGGACATTCATCATCAGATACAGCTTATGCATCTCATCAGCGAGCTGCCGGTAACCAGCATCGTGGCCATTCACGATCTCAACCACGCGTCTATGTTTTGCGATTCGCTGATCGTGATGCAGAAAGGGCAAATCGTGGCGACAGGCACCCCGCAAGAGATCTTATCCGAGGAGCTGCTCTGGGACGTCTTCAGAGTCAAAACCAAAATCGAGATCTCCCCTTTCCACGGGAAAAAACACATACATTTCATCGTGTAGGGTGAATTAAAATGATGCCCCTTCGCACTGCCACCACGCTCTGGCCGCCCGTTCTGCTGGGCAGCCAGTTCGTGTTTAACATTGGCTTTTACGCGGTCGTCCCCTTCCTCGCGATCTTCTTGCGTGACGATATGCTGCTCTCCGGCGGGCTGATTGGGCTGGTGCTTGGGCTGCGCACCTTTTCCCAGCAGGGGATGTTTATTGTTGGCGGCGCGCTTTCAGACCGCTTTGGCGCGAAGAGCGTGATCCTCAGCGGCTGCATCGTCCGCGTGGTGGGGTATTTACTGCTGGCCTTTGGGCAATCCCTGTGGCCCATCATTTTGGGGGCCTGTCTGACGGGCGTTGGCGGCGCGCTGTTCTCACCGTCGATAGAGGCCCTGCTGGCAAAAGCGGGAACGCAAAGTGAGGCAAAGGGTAAACGCAGCCGCGCGGAGTGGTTTGCGCTGTTTGCGGTATGTGGGGAACTCGGCGCCGTGCTTGGCCCGGTGATGGGTGCGCTGCTGACGGGGCTGGGTTTCCGCCAGGTTGCGCTCGCGGGGGCGGGAATATTTATCGTTGCGCTCGTGGTGCTCTTTTTCTGCCTGCCCGCGGCGCACCGCAGCACGAAGCCGCTGAAAATTCTGCCCTGGTGGACGACGTTCCGCCAGCCGCGTTTCGTCGCCTTTATCATCGCCTACAGTTCGTGGCTGTTAAGCTATAACCAGCTCTATCTGGCGCTGCCGGTGGAGATCCAGCGCGCCGGCGGGAACGAAAAAGATCTGGGGCCGCTGTTTATGCTGGCCTCGGTGCTGATTATTGTTCTGCAGTTGCCCCTTGCCCGTTTCGCCCGAAAAGTCGGCGCGGTCCGGATCTTACCGGTGGGCTTTTTGCTGCTTTCCGCCTCGTTTGCAAGCGTGGCGCTCTTTGCCGCGACGGAGCCGCCGGAGGGCTGGCTGCGCCTGCTGCCCTCTGCAAGCCTTGTCACGCTGCTGACGCTCGGACAAATGCTGCTGGTGCCGTCGGCTAAAGATTTGATCCCGCGCTTTGCCGAGGAGTCAACGCTTGGAGCGCACTATGGCGCACTCTCAACAGCCGGCGGCATCGCGGTGCTGGTGGGGAATTTAGGTTTAGGCAGCCTGCTGGACAAGGCGCTGGTGCCCTCGACGGAGGCCATTTACCCGTGGCTGCTGCTGGCGGTGTTTCCACTGTGCAGCGCGGTCGCGCTGAGCATGATTTGCCGCCCGCTGCGGCGCTGAAGCGCCTATTTTTTAGGTCGATACTTTTCTGGCAGTTCCGGAACCGGACGGCGATCGTCAATAAGGTGGCGAAGAGTCAGAATCGGATGACGCCATAGCATTCGTGGCCCCGCCCAGCGCATCACCTGCTTCATCTCCTCACGCCTGGCGGGCTGATAGCAGTGCACCGGGCACTGTTTGCAGGCGGGTTTTTCCTCACCAAAGACGCATTTATCCAGGCGCTTATCCGCGTAGGCATTCAGCGCCTGATAATGACCTTCATCCTTTACCGCCTGCGGACAGTTTTTTTCATACAGGGCGATCATTTTCGCGATCGTCTCTTTTTCGCGCGCAATGCGTTTCCCCGCCATTTTCATCCCCCCCTCAATAACACGCATTCAGAATACCATTTTAAGAATGGGATTTCAGTCGTTGCATTCTGTTTTCTGAAGGCGCCTTCCAGTCTTCGCTCTTTCCTGACGCGTTTTTACTGTTATTTTATACAGGCAGTCTGAACACACGTTGCCAACAGTTACCGGAGGATCTATGCAAGGAATGGCTATCACCAAACCGTATCGTCACTTAAAAGTTGGCTACTTCAGAAAAAGACATGAAGACCGCAAAACCAAAATCCCCAGGCGCTACAGCGTGCATGCCGCGCTGAGCTTAAAAGGTGACTGGCTTGAAGAAGCCGGGTTTTGCACAAACTCCCAGGTTCGGGTAGGGGTCGAGCACGGCAAGATCGTTATTGAACTCATACCGGAAGGTGCCTCGTAAAGTCGTGACATTTTTCTGCGCTGCGCTATTTTTTCATGCGACAATAGGGGTAATTAACGGCCTTAAGCCGCTCAAAACGTAATACTTTCAAAGAAATGGATATCAGAATTCCATGAGCACAATCGATAATTTTGACGCCCACACGCCAATGATGCAGCAGTACCTGAAGCTGAAAGCGCAGCATCCGGAAATCCTGCTCTTTTACCGCATGGGCGATTTTTACGAGCTGTTTTACGACGATGCGAAACGCGCGTCCCAGCTGCTCGACATTTCCCTGACGAAACGCGGTGCGTCGGCAGGCGAGCCGATTCCCATGGCGGGCATTCCGCATCACGCGGTTGAAAACTACCTGGCGAAGCTGGTGAACCAGGGTGAGTCCGTCGCTATCTGCGAACAAATTGGCGACCCGGCGACCTCGAAAGGGCCGGTCGAGCGCAAAGTGGTGCGTATCGTCACGCCGGGTACCATCAGCGATGAAGCCCTGTTACAGGAGCGCCAGGATAACCTGCTGGCGGCGCTCTGGCAGGATGGTAAAGGCTTTGGCTACGCCACGCTGGACATCAGCTCCGGTCGTTTTCGCCTGAGTGAACCTGCCGACCGTGAGACCATGGCGGCCGAACTTCAGCGCACCAACCCGGCAGAGTTGCTATACGCCGAGGATTTCGCGGAGATGGCTCTGATTGAAGGCCGCCGCGGCCTGCGCCGCCGTCCGCTGTGGGAGTTCGAAATTGATACCGCGCGCCAGCAGCTGAACCTGCAATTCGGCACGCGGGACCTGATTGGCTTCGGCGTGGAAAACGCACCGCGCGGGCTGTGTGCGGCGGGCTGCCTGTTGCAGTATGTCAAAGATACGCAGCGTACCGCCCTGCCCCATATCCGTTCGATTACCATGGAGCGCCAGCAGGACAGCATCATCATGGATGCCGCCACGCGCCGTAACCTTGAGATCACGCAAAACCTCGCTGGCGGCGTTGAAAACACGCTGGCGTCGGTTCTCGACAGCACGGTTACCCCGATGGGCAGCCGTATGCTCAAGCGCTGGCTGCATATGCCGGTTCGCAATACCGAAACGCTTATCAGCCGTCAGCAAACCATCGCCGCTTTACAGGATCGTTATACCGAGCTGCAGCCGGTGCTGCGCCAGGTGGGCGATCTTGAGCGTATCCTGGCGCGCCTGGCGCTGCGCACCGCGCGCCCGCGCGATCTGGCCCGTATGCGCCACGCTTTCCAGCAGCTGCCGGAACTGCGCGCTCAGTTGGGCGAGGTCGACAGCGCGCCGGTGCAGAAGCTGCGCGAGACGATGGGCGAGTTTACCGAGCTTCGCGAACTGCTTGAACGTGCCATCATAGACGCGCCTCCGGTTCTGGTGCGCGATGGCGGCGTCATCGCCCCGGGCTACAACGAAGAGCTGGACGAATGGCGCGCGCTGGCCGATGGCGCAACGGACTATCTGGATAAGCTGGAAATCCGCGAGCGTGAGCGTCTGGGGCTCGACACCCTGAAGGTGGGCTATAACGCGGTGCACGGCTACTATATTCAAATCAGCCGCGGGCAGAGCCACCTGGCACCTATTCACTACGTTCGTCGCCAGACGCTGAAAAATGCCGAGCGCTACATTATCCCCGAACTGAAAGAGTACGAGGACAAAGTGCTTACCTCGAAAGGGAAAGCGCTGGCGCTGGAAAAACAGCTGTATGACGAGCTGTTCGACATGCTGATGCCGCACCTGGCGGACCTGCAGCTTAGTGCCGCCGCGCTGGCGGAGCTGGATGTTCTGGTGAACCTGGCCGAACGCGCCGAGACGCTGAATTACGCCTGTCCGACCTTTACCGACAAACCCGGGATTCGCATTACCGAAGGCCGACACCCGGTGGTTGAACAGGTACTGAATGAACCGTTCATTGCCAATCCGCTTAACCTTTCACCGCAGCGAAGAATGCTGATCATTACCGGCCCTAACATGGGCGGTAAAAGTACCTATATGCGCCAGACGGCGCTTATCGCCCTGCTCGCCTATATCGGCAGCTACGTTCCGGCACAGAAGGTGGAAATTGGGCCAATCGATCGTATCTTCACCCGCGTGGGGGCGGCGGACGATCTGGCAAGCGGTCGCTCAACCTTTATGGTAGAGATGACCGAAACCGCCAACATCCTGCATAACGCGACAGAGAACAGCCTGGTGCTGATGGACGAAGTGGGACGCGGTACCTCCACCTATGACGGCCTGTCTCTGGCCTGGGCCTGTGCGGAAAGCCTGGCGAATAAGATCAAAGCGTTGACCCTCTTCGCCACCCACTACTTCGAACTGACGCAGCTACCGGAGAAAATGGAAGGCGTGGCTAACGTCCACCTTGATGCGCTGGAGCACGGCGATACGATTGCCTTTATGCACACGGTGCAGGACGGTGCGGCAAGCAAGAGTTATGGTCTGGCCGTTGCCGCGCTGGCGGGCGTGCCGAAAGAGGTTATTAAACGCGCGCGTCAGAAGCTGCGCGAGCTGGAAAGCTTGTCACCGAATGCGGCAGCAACGCAGATCGATGGCACGCAGATGTCGCTGCTGGCGCAGCCAGAAGAGACTTCTCCGGCCGTTGAAGCGCTGGAGAACCTCGATCCGGATTCACTGACCCCGCGCCAGGCGCTGGAGTGGATTTATCGGTTGAAGAGCCTGGTTTAAGGCTCCGCTGACGCCATTACCCATCCCTCTTCCACGGAAGAGGGTGTAAGCACGAAAACGGCAACGTAAGTTGCCGTTTTGCTTATAGCAACGGTGGAACGGTTGGCACCTGCGGCGCCTCGTCAATATCCTTCTGCGTCATGCGGAACGCTTCGGGATAGTGCTCCCGGCTGGTGCGGCGCAGCGGCTCGGTATCGCGCCAGGTATAAAGACAGTGCTGGCACTGGTATACCGTCCAGACACCCTTCACCGGTGATGTTGCCATCACTTCAATATGCTCATCGGCACAACGTGGACAAATCATCTTTTCCTCCTTATTGACGTGCCGCCAGCATCGCGGTCAGCTTCTCGGCCCAGGCTTTGGTTTCAGGGAGATCCTGTACCGGCTGGCTGTAGTGGCCACGGTTGTCCGGGGCAACGGGCGTGGTGGCATCAACGATCAGTTTGTCAGTGATCCCCGCCGGGCTGGATCCGGGGTCAAGCTCCAGCACCGACATGTTCGGCAACTGCACCAGATCCCCTGCCGGGTTCACCTTCGATGACAGCGCCCACATCACCTGCGGCAGGTTGAACGGATCGACATCTTCATCCACCATGATCACCATTTTCACGTAGCCCAGGCCGTGTGGCGTGGTCATGGCGCGTAACCCGACGGCGCGGGCAAACCCGCCGTAACGCTTTTTAGTGGAGATGATCGCCAGCAGCCCGTGGGTGTACATGGCGTTCACCGCCTGCACTTCCGGGAATTCCGCCTTCAGCTGCTGGTAGAGCGGCACGCAGGTGGCCGGCCCCATCAGATAGTCAATCTCAGTCCACGGCATCCCCAGGTAGAGAGATTCGAAAATGGGTTTGGTGCGATAGGAGACTTTATCAATGCGCACGACCGTCATGTTGCGTCCACCAGAATAGTGCCCGGTAAACTCGCCGAACGGCCCTTCAATTTCACGTTTTCTGCTCTCAATCACCCCTTCCAGGATCACTTCCGACCCCCACGGCACGTCGAACCCGGTGAGCGGCGCGGTGGCAATCGGATACGGGCTTTCGCGTAACGCGCCGGCCATTTCGTACTCGGACTGATCGTATTTCAGCGGCGTGGCGCCCATCAGGGTGATGATCGGATCGTTACCCAGCGTAATGGCAATGGGCAGATCTTCGCCCCGTTCTTCCGCTTTGTGCAGATGCAGCGCGATATCGTGCATCGGCACCGGCTGCAGGCCGAGCTTGCGCTTGCCCTTCACTTCCATGCGGTAGATCCCGACGTTCTGCTTGCCGAAGTTATCCGGGTCGAGCGGATCGCGCGAGACAACGCACGCTTTATCGAGATAAAAACCGCCGTCGCCGTCGTTCAGACGGAACAGGGGCAAAATATCGAACAGGTTGATATCTTCACCGTCCACCGTATTTTCCGCCCATGCCGGATTCGCGCGCCGCTCAGGCGTAACGGGGAATTTATCCCAGCGCTGGATAAATTCATCGATCTGCTTTTTCACCGGCGTGTTTGGGGGCAGCCCCAGAGAGATGGCGTGGTTTTGCCAGGAGCCGATGGTATTCATCACTACTCGGGCATCGGTGAACCCGCGGATATTGTCAAACCACAGCGCGGGAGCCCCTTCGCCAATGCGTCCGGTCGCGTTGGCGGCTGCCGCCAGATCCGGCTCGGCGTTCACCTCTTCCTCAATTTTAAGCAGTTGCCCTTGCGCGTCGAGGGCCTGCAGAAAGCTTCTCAAATCATCAAATGCCATCGTGATTCTCCTGTGAAAAATGTTTTGCCTCCCGCAGACCGTTCCAGCGGCGCGCCTTTTTGTGTTCCAGACCAAACTGGTCCAGAACGCGGGTCACGATATGCTGGGTGATGTCATCAGCGGTTTGCGGGTGGTTGTAATAGGCAGGCATGGGCGGCACCATCGCCACGCCCATGCGGGAAAGCGCGAGCATATTCTCCAGATGAATAGTGCTGAGCGGCGTTTCGCGGGGGACCAGCACCAGCCTGCGTCCCTCTTTCAGCACAACGTCTGCCGCACGGCCTACCAGCCCTTCGGCATAGCCCGCGCGGATCCCCGCCAGCGTTTTCATGCTGCACGGGATAACGATCATGCCGTCGGTGCGAAACGAGCCGGAAGAAATGGTGGCAGCCTGATCGGCCGGGCTGTGGACAACGTCTGCCAGGGCAGCAACGTCCTGCGCGGTAAACGGCGTTTCCAGTTCAATAGTTGTTTTCGCCCACTTCGACATCACCAGATGGGTTTCGACCTCCGGCATTTCCCGCAGCGCCTGCAGCAACGCCACGCCCAGCGGCGCGCCCGTCGCCCCCGTCATTCCCACTATTAATCGCATTCAGCACCTCAATGAATTTGTTCGTACACGAACATTATCGTTAAAGTACTCCCCCATCGTTTTTCTGACAAGATTGTTCGTACACGATCACACTAATTGCTAAAAATCGCCGCGTTATAATCCAGCGCAATAGGGGCTATCATAGAGGGAGAATTTTTCCACCGGAGCGTTCATGGAACTGAGACAAGAAGCGTTTCACCTGTTACGTCAGCTTTTTCAACAGCATACCGCGCAGTGGCAGCATGCCTTACCGGAGCTGACCAAGCCGCAGTACGCGGTTATGCGCTCAATTGCCGAGCACCCGGGCATTGAACAGGTGGCGTTAACCGAAGTGGCTGTCAGCACGAAAGCGACGCTGGCGGAAATGCTTAGCCGCATGGAGAAGCGTGGGCTGGTAAAACGCGAGCACGATCCCGCGGACAAACGCCGCCGGTTTGTCTTTCTGACCCCTGAAGGCGAGGCGCTGCTTGAACGCTCCCAACCGGTAAGTTACGGCGTGGATGAAGCGTTCCTGGGACGGCTGACGGCTGATGAACGCAAGCAGTTTGCGGCCCTGATCGGCAAAATGATGACGAAGGAGAAACCGTGACCCACTTTGAGAAAGAGATTATCGACGCGCACGTCGCAATAGAAAGCTGGTTAAGCCGCAGCGAAGGGGATTATGACGCCCTGCTTGCCCGTTTCCGGCAGGATTTTTTAATGGTTACCCCAGGCGGCGCTCACCTGGACTACGCGGGGCTGGCGGCTTTCTTTACGAGCCAGGGCGGTAGCCGCCCCGGCCTGAAGATCGTGATTGACGAGCTTACCACGCGACAAACCTGGGACAACGGCGCGGTACTTCATTACCGTGAAACGCAGACCCGCCCGGATCATCCGGTAAACGTGCGCTGGTCAACCGCCGTGCTTAATCAGGAAGGCGCTGTGATAACCTGGCGTCTGCTGCATGAAACGGCACAGCCGTAGCGCATAAGAAAAAGGCCCGTCTCACGACGGGCCTTTTTTGACGAAAGGGTGCTTACTCGCGGAACAGCGCTTCGATATTCAGACCTTGCCCCTGCAAAATTTCACGCAGGCGGCGCAGACCTTCTACCTGAATCTGACGAACACGTTCACGGGTCAGGCCAATTTCGCGGCCGACGTCTTCCAGTGTCGCAGCTTCATACCCCAGTAAACCGAAACGACGTGCCAGCACTTCACGCTGTTTGGCGTTCAGTTCGAACAGCCATTTGACGATGCTCTGCTTCATGTCATCGTCCTGCGTGGTGTCTTCCGGGCCGTTGTCTTTTTCATCGGCCAGGATGTCCAGCAGCGCTTTTTCGGAGTCGCCACCCAGCGGGGTGTCAACGGAGGTAATGCGCTCGTTGAGACGCAGCATGCGGCTTACGTCATCAACCGGTTTGTCTAGTTGCTCTGCAATCTCTTCCGCACTTGGCTCGTGGTCCAGCTTATGGGACAACTCGCGCGCGGTACGCAGATAAACATTCAACTCTTTGACGATGTGAATCGGCAGTCGAATCGTACGGGTCTGGTTCATAATTGCCCGTTCGATGGTCTGACGAATCCACCAGGTCGCGTAGGTTGAGAAACGGAACCCGCGTTCCGGGTCAAACTTCTCAACTGCGCGGATGAGACCTAAGTTGCCCTCTTCAATCAGATCCAGCAGAGCCAGACCACGATTGCCGTAACGGCGGGCAATTTTCACGACCAGTCGCAGGTTACTTTCGATCATGCGACGACGCGAGGCAACATCACCACGCAAAGCACGACGTGCGAAATAGACTTCTTCTTCGGCCGTTAGCAGTGGGGAGTAACCAATCTCCCCAAGGTAAAGCTGAGTCGCGTCCAGCACACGCTGTGTGGCACCCTGCGATAACAGCTCTTCTTCAGCTAAATCGTTATCACTGGGTTCCTCTTCTACTAAGGCTTTTTCGTCAAAAGCCTCTGCTCCGTTCTCATCAAATTCCGCGTCTTCATTTAAATCATGAACTTTCAGCGTATTCTGACTCATAAGGTGGCTCCTACCCGTGATCCCTGAACGAGACACCCTGGCTGGCATGCCCCGTCAATTTATCGCTGCGGTAAATATTGCAGCGGGTTTACGGATTTCCCCTTGTAACGAATTTCAAAATGCAAGCGTGTAGAACTGGTTCCGGTGCTACCCATGGTAGCGATTTTTTGCCCCGCCTTAACTTCTTGTTGTTCCCGGACCAGCATCGTGTCGTTATGGGCGTAGGCACTCAGGTAATCATCATTATGTTTGATGATAATAAGATTACCGTAACCGCGCAGTGCGTTACCGGCATAGACAACGCGTCCGTCAGCGGTCGCGATGATTGCCTGTCCTTTACTGCCTGCGATATCGATCCCTTTGTTCCCACCCTCAGAGGTAGCGAAGTTCTCGATAATCTTGCCGTCAGTTGGCCAGCGCCAGGTATTAATTGACGAGCTGGCATTCTGACTGCTTGCAGTCGGTACAGTAGAGCTAACCACAGGTGCCGTAGTCGGTGCTGTGACAACAGTCGCAGTACCTTTATTATTCGGCAACATTTTGTTAGCAGTCTGATCACCTGAATCCTCAGAATACGTAATTACAGGTTGTGAAGCAACTACCGTGGTGGTTTTTTGTGCAGGAGTAACGCTGTTATTTTGAGCGGTCACGTCAGCGGCTGAAACGGTGTTCCCTGGCGTGAGCGGTGTACCCGTCGCGTTGCCAACCTGAAGCGTTTGCCCGACTTCCAGAGCATACGGGGCCTGGACGTTGTTTCGCTGTGCCAGATCGCGGAAATCGTTCCCGGTGATCCAGGCGATATAGAACAGCGTATCGCCGCGCTTCACGGTATAGGTACTGCCGCCGGTATAGCTACCTTTCGGAATGTTCCCATACTTGCGGTTATACACTATGCGGCCATTTTCGGTCTGAACAGGCTGTTCCACTGGCTGAATCTGTGTAGGCTGCGTGACCGGACGCTGAACTGGCTGGATCTGTGGTGTTTGCTGCGCCGCCGACGTCCCCATTTTAGGCGGAGGCGTGATCAACATTCCGCTGGACGTGTTACCCGAGCCGCTGGTTCCATTGACGGAACTGACGGGCGCAGGCGCGTTATTCGAACTTGTACAGCCTGCCAGCCAGAGCGAAACCAGTGATAATGCCGCAACACGGCTGATGGTGAATTTTGGGCTTCCCGCGCTCATTTATCCCCCAGGAATGTGTTAACTACCAGTGACTTAAAAATAACCGTGATGGCACGAACCTATCGCGCCACACCATACGCTGAATTTGCCTTAATAACCCTGGAAAAATCCGAGTCTCAGGCCAGTTCGCCCTTAACCAGGGGCACAAAGCGCACGGCTTCTACGGTATCGATAATAAACTCGCCGCCGCGTCGACGAACGCGCTTCAAAAGCTGCTGCTCATCCCCCACGGGCAAAACAAGGATCCCCCCTTCATCCAGCTGCGACAGAAGCGCCACGGGAATTTCAGGTGGGGCAGCCGTTACGATAATGGCATCAAACGGGGCGCGAGCCTGCCAACCTTGCCATCCATCACCGTGACGTGTCGATACATTATGTAAATCAAGCTGTTTCAGGCGACGACGCGCCTGCCACTGCAAGCCTTTAATCCGCTCAACGGAACAGACATGGTGCACAAGATGGGCCAGGATCGCGGTTTGATAGCCTGAACCGGTGCCAATTTCCAGCACGCGGGATTCCGGCGTTAGCTCCAGAAGCTCCGTCATGCGCGCCACCATGTAGGGTTGCGAAATCGTCTGGCCTTGCCCGATGGGTAGCGCCACGTTTTCCCACGCTTTGTGTTCAAACGCCTCATCTACAAACTTCTCACGGGGAACCTGAGCGAGCGCGTTCAGCACCTGCTCATTAGCGATCCCCTGAGCGCGTAGTTGTTCCAGAAGAGTTTGTACACGTTTACTTACCATTGCGCGTTCACTCCGACCCGATCTAACCAGTCCGACACCACATCATGCGCGCTATAGGCGGTTAAATCCACGTGCAGTGGCGTAACGGAAACGTAGCCTTCGTCCACCGCGGCGAAGTCGGTGTCTGGCCCCGCATCGCATTTATCTCCCGGAGGGCCGATCCAGTACAGGGTGTTGCCCCGCGGATCCTGCTGCGGAATGACCTGATCGGCGGGATGGCGGCTGCCGCAGCGCGTGACGCGGATCCCCTTAATTTCATTCAGGGGGAGATCCGGCACGTTGATATTTAGGATGCGTCCGGTACGCAGCGGCTCGCGGCCAAGCGCGCGGAGAATTGAGCAGGTCACCGCGGCGGCGGTGTCATAGTGCGTGTGGCCGTTTAGCGAGACCGCCAGCGCCGGGAACCCCAGGTGACGGCCTTCCATCGCCGCGGCCACGGTACCAGAGTAAATCACATCATCGCCAAGATTTGGTCCGGCATTGATGCCGGAGACCACAACATCCGGTCGCGGGCGCATCAGCGCATTCACGCCCAGAAATACGCAGTCGGTCGGCGTCCCCATCTGCACGGCAATATCGCCATTCTCAAAGGTAAAGGTGCGAAGTGAAGACTCCAGCGTCAATGAGTTAGACGCGCCGCTGCGGTTACGATCGGGAGCCACGACCTGCACGTCCGCAAAGTCGCGAAGGTGTTTCGCCAGCGTCTGAATACCTGGCGCGTGGATCCCGTCATCGTTACTCAGCAATATTCGCATAATCACCCGACGTGTTGATAAGTTCCCTGACAACACTGGTGGCAAAGCTACCTGCCGGCAGCCAGAAGCGTAACTCGACGGTTACGTCATCCCACCAGTTCCAGCTCAGCTGTTGCGGGTAGAGCAGCATCGCACGGCGTGCCGCCTCAACCTTTTCCCGCACCAGCAAGGATTGTAATTCCGGCGCATCCGCCACCGCTGACTGCTCGGCGGCAAGCGCCTCGCCCTGGGTTCCCCAGTCGCCGGAGCCCGGCAGGGCTGCGGTAATCATCAGCGCTTTAGCGTCCACGCGCGACTGGACATCGGCCATCTCTTCGGCCGTTGCCACAAACCAGCTTCCGCGTCCCGCTAATTGTAGCGCATCGCCGACAACAACTTGATTCGCGTCCGGTTTTTTCAGCCGTTCGCTCACCATCTGATTAAACAACGCGCTGCGGGCCGCCGACAACCAAAAACTGCGTTTATTCCTGTCGCGCACCGGCGCATCGCTTTGCGCCCAGCGCAGCGCGCCCTGCAAATTGCTGCCAGCGATGCCGAAGCGCTGCGCGCCAAAGTAGTTCGGCACGCCGCGTTCACCGATAGCCTTCAGGCGTTTTTCAACGTCTTCGCGGTCGGTTACTTCGCGCAGCACCAGGGTAAACGCGTTGCCTTTCAGGGCGCCCAGGCGCAGCTTGCGCTTGTGGCGGGCGTACTCCAGCACCTTACAGCCCTCAAGCTCAAACTGGCTTAAATCGGGCATCCCGTTGCCGGGCACGCGGGCGCAGAGCCACTGTTCGGTGACGGCGTGCTTATCTTTCTGCCCGGCGAAGCTCACCTCGCGAGCATGGATTTTGAGGAATTTTGCCAGCGCATCGGCCACGAATCGGGTGTTGCAGCCGTTTTTCAGGATCCGCACCAGGATGTGCTCGCCTTCGCCGTCTGGCTCAAATCCGAGGTCTTCCACCACCACGAAATCTTCCGGGCTGGCCTTCAGCAGGCCATTGCCCTGCGGCTTACCGTGCAGGTACGTCAGATTGTCGAAATCCGTCATTTGGCCGCCTTTACCAGCAGCGCCACGGCTTCACAGGCGATGCCTTCACCGCGGCCGGTAAAGCCCAGCTTCTCCGTGGTGGTCGCTTTAACGTTAACGTCGTCCATATGGCAGCCCAGATCTTCGGCGATAAACACGCGCATCTGCGGAATATGCGGCAGCATTTTCGGCGCCTGGGCGATAATCGTCACGTCAACGTTGCCGAGGGTGTAGCCTTTGGCCTGAATACGGCGCCAGGCTTCGCGCAGCAGTTCGCGGCTGTCCGCGCCCTTAAAAGCGGGATCGGTGTCCGGGAACAGCTTGCCGATGTCGCCCAGCGCGGCGGCGCCCAGCAGCGCGTCGGTGAGCGCATGCAGCGCTACGTCGCCATCAGAATGCGCCAGCAGACCTTTTTCGTAAGGAATGCGCACGCCGCCAATGATAATTGGGCCTTCGCCTCCAAAGGCGTGTACATCAAAACCGTGTCCAATACGCATTATGCCTTCTCCTGATGGGTCGTACGGGTAAGATAAAATTCCGCGAGCCGTAAATCTTCCGGGCGCGTCACTTTTATATTATCAGCGCGCCCTTCAACCAGTTCGGGGTGAAAACCGCAATACTCCAGCGCCGAGGCTTCGTCCGTAATGGTCGCACCTTCTTTAAGCGCGCGCGTTAAGCAGTCGTGGAGTAATTCGCGGGGGAAAAATTGTGGCGTCAGTGCGTGCCATAAATCGACGCGCTCGACGGTATGCGCGATCGCCGGCTTGCCCGGTTCGCCACGCTTCATGGTGTCACGCACCGGGGCCGCCAGAATGCCGCCCACTTTGCTGGTTTCGCTCAGCGCCAGCAGACGCGACAGATCGTCATGATGCAGACAGGGGCGCGCGGCATCGTGAACCAGTACCCACTGCGCGTTTCCGGCAGCCTGAATGCCCGCCAGAACGGAGTCGGCCCGCTCGGTGCCGCCGTCAACAACCGTAATCTGAGGATGGTTTGCCAGCGGAAGCTGCGCAAAACGCGCGTCGCCGGGGCTGATGGCAATAACAACGTGCTTCACCCGAGAATGCGCCAGCAGCGCCGCCACGGCGTGCTCGAGGATCGTTTTATCACCGATTGAGAGATACTGCTTTGGACATTCTGTCTGCATGCGCCGGCCAAAACCTGCGGCCGGCACCACGGCACAGACGTCCGAAAAAGTTGCTGCCATGTCGTAATCCTGGGCCTGATTATCGATTGTTTTGTGCGGAGCCCTGATTGCGTTTAGACGCATCCGGAACCAGACGATAAAACGTTTCGCCCGGCTTAGTCATACTGAGTTCGTTGCGTGCGCGCTCCTCAATCGCCTCCTGGCCGCCATTGAGGTCATCAATTTCAGCAAAAAGTTGATCGTTACGCGCCTTAAGTTTGGCGTTTGTTGCCTGCTGTGCCGCGACGTCATCGCTTACCCGGCTATAGTCGTGGAGCCCGTTCTTACCGAACCACAGCGAATATTGCAGCCAGACCAGCAAAGCCAGCAACAGCAGCGTTAGTTTACCCATCCTGCCCCCTGAAAAAACGGCATCATCATCCCATAACTTTCCGCTGGACTCTACTGCGGGGTTTTAATTATGTCGTAAGTTAGCCCATCAGCCATAAAAACAGCAGGCCGAAGATGACCACAACGGTGGCGATAGTGATAACCGTACTATACAGGAGCCTGCCGTTAAACAGGGAGTGCAGCGCAACGCCTACCACGACCGCAACGGGCATCAGCGCCAGGAAGAAGGGCCAGGTATAGAGGAAGAAGAAGAGGGTGTTACCACCGTAGAGTAAAAACGGGATGCCCAGCGCCAGTAACCACGCCGCGAAGCCGACAATCGCCCCGGGGAAGGACCAGGTCGTCTCGTCGTCGGCGGATAACGGCTCCGACCCGGTGGTAATCATGTAGTTTTCACTGTTGCGCATAGCTAATCCTGTGACCGTGACTCATCGTTCGGGAAGACAGCTCCCGAACGATACCGTCTCAGGATCTGATAATATCGTCCCGTCTGAGCAGGTCTAATAATTGGCTTACTAAATTTGTTACCAATTGTTGACCTTCCAGATGAATCTCAGGGGATTCAGGCGCTTCGTAAACCGAGTCGATGCCGGTGAAGTTTCGCAGTTCCCCCGCGCGGGCTTTTTTGTACAGCCCTTTCGGATCGCGCGCTTCGCAGATCTCCAGCGGCGTATCGACAAACACTTCTATAAAGCGCTCCTGGCCGACGCGCTCGCGCACCATCCGGCGCTCGGCGCGGTGCGGCGAGATAAACGCCGTCAGCACCACCAGCCCGGCATCCGCCATCAGGCTGGCCACCTCCCCTACCCGACGGATATTCTCTTTACGGTCTTGATCGCTGAAGCCCAAATCGCTGCACAGGCCGTGGCGCACGTTGTCGCCATCCAGCAGGTAGGTGCTCACGCCCTGCTGATGCAGCGCCTCTTCCAGCGCGCCCGCCACCGTCGATTTACCGGAGCCGGACAGCCCGGTAAACCACAGCACAACCCCACGGTGGCCGTGGAGCTGTTCGCGCTGGGTGACGGTGACCGGATGAGGATGCCAGACGACGTTCTCATCATGGGCGGCCATTACTTGCCTCCCAGCAGATCGCGTGCGCCCCAGTGCGGGAAGTGCTTACGCACCAGCGCGTTCAGCTCAAGCTCAAAGGCGCTGAACTCAGAGGCCACGGTAGCCTGCGCGTTTGGCTCACGAACCATCCCGGCACCGACGGTGACGTTCGTCAGGCGGTCGATAAAGATCATCCCGCCCGTTACCGGATTCTGCTGATACCGATCCAGCACCAGCGGTTCGTCGAAGGTGAGATCCACCAGCCCAATGCCGTTCAGCGGCAGTTCGCTCACCTCGCGCTGGGTCAGGTTGTTGATGTCCACCTGGAACTGAATGCCGTCCACGCGGGCGCGGGTTTTCTTTCCGGCGATCTTGATGTCGTAGCTCTGGCCTGCGGTCAGCGGCTGTTCTGCCATCCATACCACATCCACGGCCGCGCCCTGCACTGCCGCCAGCGTCTCCCGCGCGTCGACCAGCAGATCGCCGCGGCTGATATCAATTTCGTCCTTCAGTACCAGGGTCACCGCTTCGCCTGCCCCGGCCTCTTCCAGATCGCCGTCAAAGGTGACGATACGGGCAATGGCCGATTCCACGCCGGACGGCAGCACCTTCACGCGCTGCCTCACCTTCACCGAGCCGGAGGCAAGGGTGCCCGAGAAGCCGCGGAAATCGAGGTTAGGACGGTTCACGTACTGCACCGGGAAGCGCATCGGCTGAGTATCCACCACGCGCTGGATCTCAACGGTTTCCAGCACTTCCAGCAGCGTAGGGCCGCTGTACCAGGGCATGTTTGCGCTCTGGGAGGCTACGTTATCCCCTTCCAGCGCCGACAGCGGCACGAAGCGGATATCCAGGCTGCCCGGCAGCTGTTCGGCAAAGGTCAGGTAGCTCTGGCGGATCTCGTCGAACCGCGCTTCGCTGTAGTCCACCAGATCCATTTTGTTCACCGCCACCACCAGGTGTTTGATCCCCAGCAGCGTGGAGATAAAGCTGTGACGACGGGTTTGATCCAGCACGCCCTTGCGCGCGTCGATCAGCAGGATCGCCAGGTCGCAGGTGGACGCGCCGGTCGCCATATTGCGGGTGTACTGCTCGTGCCCCGGCGTGTCGGCGATAATAAATTTGCGCTTCTCGGTAGAGAAGTAGCGATAGGCCACATCGATGGTGATGCCCTGCTCGCGCTCCGCCTGCAGGCCGTCCACCAGCAGCGCCAGGTCCAGCTTTTCGCCCTGAGTACCGTGACGCTTGCTGTCGTTGTGCAGGGAAGAGAGCTGATCTTCGTAAATCTGACGCGTGTCGTGCAGCAGGCGGCCAATAAGGGTGCTTTTGCCGTCATCAACGCTGCCGCAGGTCAGAAAACGCAGCAGGCTTTTGTACTGTTGGGCGTGCAGATAGGCTTCCACGCCGCCTTCATCGGCAATTTGTTGGGCAATAGTCGTGTTCATGGCGGCTCCTTAGAAATAACCCTGACGTTTCTTCAGCTCCATGGAGCCGGCCTGGTCGCGGTCAATCACGCGGCCCTGTCGCTCGCTGGTGGTCGACACCAGCATCTCTTCGATAATTTCCGGCAGCGTCTGCGCGCTGGACTCCACCGCGCCGGTCAGCGGCCAGCAGCCGAGGGTACGGAAACGGACCATCTGTTTTTTGATTACCTCGCCCGGCTGTAAATCAATGCGATCGTCGTCGATCATCATCAGCATGCCGTCGCGCTCCAGCACCGGGCGCTCGGCGGCCAGATACAGCGGAACGATCTCAATATTTTCCAGATAGATGTACTGCCAGATATCCAGCTCGGTCCAGTTGGAGAGCGGGAAGACGCGGATGCTTTCGCCCTTGTTGATCTGGCCGTTGTAGTTGTGCCACAGCTCCGGACGCTGGTTTTTTGGGTCCCAGCGGTGGAAGCGGTCACGGAAGGAGTAGATACGCTCTTTCGCACGGGATTTCTCTTCGTCGCGGCGCGCGCCGCCGAAGGCGGCATCAAAACCGTATTTATTCAGCGCCTGCTTCAGCCCTTCGGTTTTCATGATGTCGGTATGCTTGGCGCTGCCGTGCACGAACGGGTTAATGCCCATCGCCACCCCTTCCGGGTTTTTATGCACCAGCAGCTCGCAGCCGTAGGCTTTGGCGGTACGGTCACGGAATTCATACATCTCGCGGAATTTCCAGCCGGTATCCACGTGCAGCAGCGGGAACGGCAGCGTACCCGGGTAAAACGCTTTACGCGCCAGGTGCAGCATGACGCTGGAATCTTTACCGATGGAGTACATCATCACCGGGTTAGAGAACTCGGCGGCCACTTCGCGGATAATATGGATACTTTCCGCTTCGAGCTGCCGCAGGTGAGTAAGTCGTTTTTGGTCCATAACCGTTCCTTAAGCCAAATTTATAACAGAAGAACCAAAGCCTTCCGTATCGGTTGTGTGTTGGAACCAGGCGAGGGTGTCGTGCAGCTGCACCACCTCTCCCACCACGATCAGGGCGGGCATCGGAGCATCTTTCGCCAGGATTGCAAGGTTTTGTAACGTGCCGATGGCGACGTGCTGATCGACGCGCGTGCCGCGAGAGATGACGGCAACCGGCGTCGTCGCTTCGCGACCGTGCTGAATAAGCTGTTCGCTGATATCCGCCGCTTTCATCGTGCCCATATAAATCGCCAGGGTTTGTCGGCTCTGGGCAAGATGCGACCAGTCAAACGGCGTGCTGTCGGCTTTGTAGTGCCCGGTCACAAAGGTGACGCTCTGGGCGTAATCGCGGTGGGTCAGCGGAATACCCGCGTAGGCCGTCACGGCTGACGCCGCCGTGATGCCGGGCACCACCTGGAACGGCACGCCCGCCTCGGCGGCCGCCTGGAGTTCTTCGCCTCCGCGACCGAAAATAAACGGGTCGCCCCCTTTCAGGCGCACCACGGTCTTGCCCGCTTTCGCAGCGGCAATCAGCATCTGGTTGGTATCGTGCTGCGCCACGGAGTGCTCCCCGGCGCGTTTGCCGACGCAAATTTGCTCCGCATCCCGGCGGATCAGCTCGCGCACGCCGTCGGTAACCAGGTGGTCGTAAAACACCACGTCCGCATCCTGCAATACCTGCAACCCGCGCAGGGTCAGCAGCCCGGCATCGCCCGGCCCGGCACCTACCAGAACGATCTCCCCGCCGCCGCTGCCGGGGTTATCCAGTTCATCCTCGAGAATTTGCTGCGCCGCCGTCTCGTTACCGGCATGCATCAGGCTGGCAAATCGGCCGCGGAACATACGCTCCCAGAAGCGACGGCGCTCCGTCACGCTGGTCAGACGCGTTTTCAGATGCGTGCGCCAGTAGCTGGCCTTCTCCGCCATGCGTCCGAGGCTGGTCGGCAGCAGCGCTTCAATTTTTTCCCGCAGCACCCGCGCCAGCACCGGCGCGGTGCCGCCGGAGGAGATCGCCACCAGCAGCGGCGAGCGGTCAACAATCGACGGGAAGATAAACGAGCACAGCGGCTGGTCGTCCACTACGTTCACCAGACGGTGACGGGCCTGCGCGGCACCGGAGATGCGCTGGTTAAGCTGACGATTTTCGGTTGCCGCAATGACCAGCACCACGCCGTCGATTTGAGACTCGTCAAAGTCCGCCTCTTCAACATTCAGCACCTGCGCCCCGGCGCGTTGCAGAAACGCGATTTTGCGATCGGCAATTTCGCCCGTACCGACAACCAGTACCGGTCGGTCTTTCAGGGCGGCAAAAAGGGGGAGATAGTCCACAGGCAACAACTCACTAACAATCAGGAATAAGGGGACTATAGGGGGCGGCTTAGATCGAATGAAATTACGAATTGGAATGAGTAGTTACTCAATGGAATAACGCCGTGAAAATGCAAATATCAAAAAGTGCTTAACACGCGAAATTTCGGGCATTTAAGAGCAATTCAAATTGTGTCTGCCCGGTCACAGTTTCATACTAAGCGGGTTAAAATTTTGCTCTGTTTTTTTAAGGACTCACTATGTTTTCCGCAATGCGCCACCGATGTGCAGCCCTGGCGCTCGGCGTTTGCTTTATTCTTCCGGCTCAGGCAAAAAATCAGTCTTACGGTGAAATAGCCAGTATGCAGGCGCGGCATATTGCGACGGTCTTTCCGGGCCGCATGACCGGCACGCCTGCCGAAATGCTCTCCGCAGACTATATTCGTCAGCAGTTTGCTCAGATGGGCTATCAGAGCGACATTCGCGCTTTCCATAGCCGCTATATCTATACCTCACGCAATAATACGCAGAACTGGCACAACGTGACCGGCAGCACGGTGATTGCGGCGCACGAAGGGAAAGCGGCTGAGCAGATTATTATTATGGCGCACCTTGATACCTACGCCCCGCTGAGCGATGCCGACAGCGATAATAACCTCGGCGGGCTGACGCTACAGGGGCTGGACGACAATGCGGCGGGGCTGGGGGTGATGCTTGAGCTGGCCGAACGTCTGAAGAATATCCCGACGAAATACGGTATCCGCTTTGTGGCAACCAGCGGCGAAGAAGAGGGCAAACTCGGTGCTGAGAATCTCCTTAAACGCATGAGCGCTGAGGAGAAGAAAAATACGCTGCTGGTGATTAACCTCGATAATCTGATCGTCGGCGATAAGCTCTATTTTAACAGCGGACAGAGCACGCCGAGCAGCGTGCGTAAACTCACCCGCGACCGCGCGCTGGCGCTCGCCCGTGCGCACGGCGTTTATGCCGCGACAAACCCGGGCGGTAATCCGGATTATCCAAAAGGCACTGGCTGCTGTAATGACGGGGAAGTGTTTGATAAAGCAGGTATTCCGGTGCTTTACGTCGAGGCGACCAACTGGGCGCTGGGCAAAAAGGATGGCTATCAGCAGCGCAGCAAATCAAAAGCGTTCCCGGACGGAACCAGCTGGCATGATGTGAGGCTGGATAACCAGCAGCATATAGACAGCGCGCTGCCGCAGCGGATTGAACACCGCAGCCGCGACGTGGTGAAAGTGATGCTGCCGCTGGTGAAGGAGCTGGCGAAAGCGGGGAAAGCGTAGAGCGGTATTTTCCCCTCACCCCTGCCCTCTCCCCAAAGGGGCGAGGGAGAAAAGACGGCTCCGGGCGATCCCCTCTCCCCTTTGGGGAGAGGGTTAGGGTGAGGGGGTGGATAAGGAATTACCCTTCGTGCAGCCCGCACTCGCGCTTGAGCCCAAAGAATCGCGTCTCTTCTTCCGCCATCCCCGGTTCCCATTTACGCGTGGTGTGGGTATCACCGACCGACAAATAGCCCTGATCCCACAGCGGATGGTATTTCAGACCGTGTTTTTGCAGGTACTGATACACCGTCCGGTTGTCCCAGTCGATAATCGGCAACACTTTAAACACGCCGCGCTGCACCGCCAGCACCGGTAGCGTCGCGCGGCTTCCGGACTGCTCGCGGCGAAGGCCGGCAAACCAGGTCTGGGCGTTCAGCTCTTTCAGCGCGCGGTTCATCGGCTCGACTTTGTTGATCTCATTGTATTTCTCAATGCCCTCAACGCCCTGCTCCCACAGCTTGCCGTAACGCGCCTCCTGCCAGGCCGCGCTTTCCGTCGCGCGGTAGACCTTCAGGTTCAGCCCGAGCCTGTCCGTCAGCTCGTCGATAAACTGGTAGGTTTCCGGGAACAGGTAGCCGGTATCGGTGAGGATCACCGGTATGTCCGGACGGATCTGATTCACCAGATGCAGGCTTACCGCCGCCTGAATGCCAAAGCTCGAGGAGAGCACATAGTCACCCGGCAGGTTTTCCAGCGCCCAGGCCACGCGCCCTTCGGCGTCGAGCTTTTCCAGCCGGGCGTTGGTTTCTGCCAGTGCCAGAATACGTTCGACTTTTGGCAGTTCATTAAGGGCGTTTAGATCGAGTACGGACATAATTACCTCTCGTGGTTACTCCCAGAAATCCCTTGCAGGATCGAGCACCGGGCGAATAATGCCCGCACGCACCGTAAAGTCGCCGAAGCCTTCACCCGCTTCGCGCTCTTTTGCCCAGCGCCCGACAAGCACGTCGATGGAATCGAGAATTTCCGGCTCGGTGATGTTCTCGCGGAACATACGCGGAATACGCGTGCCGATGCGGTTGCCGCCCAGATGCAGGTTGTAGCGACCCGGCGCTTTCCCCACCAGCCCCAGCTCGGCGAGCATCGCGCGTCCGCAGCCGTTTGGACAGCCGGTAACGCGCATAACAATATGCTCGTCCGGAATGCCGTGTTTTTCCAGAATCGCCTCCACCTTATCGGTGAACGACGGCAGGAAACGCTCTGCTTCGGCCATCGCCAGCGGGCAGGTCGGGAACGACACGCAGGCCATCGAATTTTCACGCTGCGGCTTCACCGCATTCATCAGCCCGTGCTCGTGCGCCAGCGCCTCAATTTTCGCCTTTTCGCTTTCCGGCACGCTGGCCACGATCAGGTTCTGGTTAGCGGTAATGCGGAATTCGCCTTTGTGGATCTTCGCGATTTCCAGCAGGCCGGTTTTCAGCGGACGGCCCGGGTAATCCAGAATACGTCCGTTTTCGATAAACAGCGTCAGGTGCCAGTTATTATCGATGCCTTTCACCCAGCCGATGCGATCGCCGCGACCGGTGAATTCATAAGGGCGGATCGGCTCAAACTTGATCCCCGCGCGACGCTCCACTTCTTCCTTGAAGGTCTCTACGCCCACGCGCTCAAGCGTGTACTTGGTTTTCGCGTTTTTACGGTCGGTACGGTTACCCCAGTCGCGCTGGGTAGTAACCACCGCTTCCGCCACGGTCAGCGTATGCTCCAGGGGCAGGAAGCCGAATTCGCTCGCGGTGCGGGCGTAGGTTTTCTTGTTACCGTGCTCGATGGACAGGCCGCCGCCCACCAGCAGGTTAAAGCCGATGAGCTTGCCGTTTTCGGCAATCGCCACGAAGTTCATGTCGTTGGCGTGCAGATCGATATCGTTCTGCGGCGGGATCACCACCGTAGTTTTAAACTTACGCGGCAGGTAGGTCTGGCCGAGGATCGGCTCTTCGTCCGTGGTCGCGACTTTTTCCTGATCGAGCCAGATCTCCGCATAGGCGCGGGTGCGCGGCAGCAGGTGCTCGGAGATCTTCTTCGCCCACTCATAGGCTTGCGCGTGAAGCTCGGACTCGTACGGGTTCGAGGTGCACAGCACGTTACGGTTCATGTCGTTGGCGGTCGCCAGCGCGTCCAGGCCAACGGAGTGCAGCATCTGGTGAACCGGCTTCACGTTCTTCTTCAGAATGCCGTGGAACTGGAAGGTCTGACGGTTGGTCAGACGAATGCTGCCGTAAATGGTGTTTTCACCGGCGAATTTATCAATCGCCTGCCACTGTGTCGTGGTGATCACTCCGCCCGGCAGACGGCAGCGCAGCAGCATCGCGTGACGCGGCTCCAGCTTCTGTTCAGCACGCTCGGCGCGGATATCGCGGTCGTCCTGCTGATACATGCCGTGGAAGCGGATCAGCAGGAAGTTGTCGCCTTTAAAGCCGCCGGTCAGACCGTCGTTTAAATCTTCGGCAATGGTACCGCGCAGGTAGTTGCTCTCTACCTTCATGCGCTCGGCATCAGACAGTTTGCCTTCGACCACCAGTGGGCCAGGGTGTTTTTCGCTCATTAGTAGACATCTCGCTGATAACGGCGCTCTACGCGCAGCTCACTTAAAAATTCATCCGCCGCTTCGGCATCCATACCGCCGAATTCGGCAATCACTTCCAGCAACGCCTGCTCGACGTCCTTCGCCATACGACTGGCGTCGCCGCAGACATAAATGTGGGCACCGTCATTGATCCAGCGCCACAGCTCTGCGCCCTGTTCGCGCAGTTTGTCTTGTACGTATACTTTTTCTTTCTGATCGCGGGACCAGGCCAGATCGATGCGGGTCAGCACGCCCTCTTTCACATAGCGCTGCCACTCAACCTGGTAGAGGAAATCTTCCGTAAAGTGCGGGTTGCCGAAGAACAGCCAGTTCTTGCCCGGCGCCTCGTCTGCCGCACGCTGCTGCATGAAGGCGCGGAACGGCGCGATGCCGGTGCCGGGGCCAATCATGATGACCGGCGTTTCCGGGTTCGCCGGCAGGCGGAAGTTATCGTTATGCTCGATAAAGACGCGCACGTCACCCTCTTCTTCCACGCGGTCGGCCAGGAAGCTCGACGCCCCACCCGCACGTGCGCGGCCTTCGATATCGTAACGCACCACCCCAACGGTGACGTGGACTTCGTTTTCCACTTCAGCCTGCGAGGAGGCGATGGAATAAAGGCGCGGCGTGAGCGGGCGCAGCAGGCCGATCAGCGCGTCGGCGTCCAGCTGTGCCGGAGAGAAACGCACCATGTCGACAATCGGCGTTGTCGCCGCGTAATGCTGCAGCTTCGCCTTATCCCCAACCAGCGGAAGGAGGGACTCGCTGCGGGTTAAGGTGGCGTAGTTTTCAACGATGTTGGCGGTGTTCACCGTCAGTTCAAAATGCCACTGGAGCGCCTCGGAGAGCGGCAGCGTTTTGCCTTCCACCTGAACGGGCTCTGTGCCTTTCAGCCACAGCAGCTCGACCAGCTCTTGCACCAGCGCCGGATCGTTCTGATACCAGACGCCCAGCGCATCGCCGGGCTGGTAACGCAGGCCGGAATCGCCGAGGTCGATTTCGATATGGCGCACGTCTTTTTCCGAATCGCGGCCCGTGATTTTCTGGTTCACCGACAGGCTCGCCGCCAGCGGTGCCTCTTTGGTGTATGGGCTGGAGTGGATCGCGTTGACGGTGCCGGCTGCGGTAACGGCGGCCTGCGCCGGGGTCTCTTTCGGCACGCGGGCTTTCAGCACCTCAACAATGCGCGCGCGCCATTCAGCGGCGGCAGCCTGGTATTCCACATCAGCGTCCACGCGGTCCAGCAGGCGTTCAGCGCCCAGCTCCGCCAGCCTGCTGTCGAAGTCTTTACCGGACTGGCAGAAAAATTCATAGGAGGTATCGCCGAGGCCAAACACGGCAAACGCGGTGCCTTCAAGCTTTGGCGCTTTTTTCGAGAACAGGAACTTATGCAGCGCGACGGCCTCTTCCGCAGGCTCACCTTCTCCCTGCGTCGAGGCAACCACCACCAGCAGCTTTTCTGACGCGATTTGTTTGAATTTATAATCCCCGGCGTTCACCAGGTTTACGTTCAGCTTCGCGGCGAGCAGGTCATCACGCAGCGCTTCGGCCACGCGGCGGGCATTACCCGTCTGCGAAGCGGAGATAAGCGTGATGGCAGGAATTTCAACGGCAGCTGGCGGTACGCCAGCCACGGCGCCCGGCTGCTGGTTCAGCATTCCCCAGAAATAGCCGGAGACCCAGGCGAGCTGGGTAGGTGAAAAATCGGATGTCGCGGCCTGTAGGCGCGCCAGCTGCTCCGGGTTCAGGGGAAGCAAATTTGAAGGTGGGGCCTGTGTTGTCATGCGTCGTTATGTTCCAGTAGCAAAGCGGACTTTAAGCGAATAAATCCAAACTGAAGATAAGGTTAACGGCGGGGATAATAACAATTAAAGAAGGGTTGGAAATAATAAATAACCAAATGGACTAACCTGTTTTAGCTATCGTTCTTAACGATAAAAGTGATTAAATAACTGCATGAAATACAACGAAAAACATTCATAAACGTTCTGAATACGGTGCGGGCGGCGTTCAGAGCCGTTTTAGTTAATGATAAAAATTGTGCTTTCCGGTACTATGCGGCGGTTTTTTCCGCATTCCTGAGAGCTATGATGTCCACCACACTGTTTAAAGATTTCACCTTCGAAGCCGCACACCACCTTCCGCACGTTCCTGCCGGGCATAAATGTGGCCGCCTGCATGGGCACTCGTTCATGGTGCGTCTTGAGATCACGGGTGAAGTCGATCCCCATACCGGTTGGATCATGGACTTCGCCGAACTGAAAGCCGCGTTTAAGCCAACCTACGATCGTCTTGACCACTTCTATCTGAATGAGATCCCGGGCCTTGAAAATCCGACCAGCGAAGTGCTGGCGAAATGGATTTGGGATCAGATGAAGCCGCTGGTGCCGCTGCTGAGCGCGGTGATGATCAAAGAGACCTGCACGGCAGGCTGCATCTACCGCGGGGAGTGAATCTCCTCCGCGTCGTCTTCACGAGACACGATCGGCGTAAACTCGTAGAGCACCAGCGCATTACTCTCCAGTAATTCAGTCAGCTGCCAGCCGTCATAAAGGCGTTCATCGCGTACGGAAAGCGTTGGACGCGCTTTATGTCCTATCCAGCACCACACCTCTTCGTCAGGGCCGCTTTCGCTGCCGACGCCTTCAAGCAAAGGATAGAGCGCCCCGTTATACCGATCGAAAAGATGGCATTTAATGCGCCATTTCCCGCGCATTCCCTTCAGGTGTAAATGATACTGCTGGCGAAAACGCTGGATGAAGGCTTCTTCACTGGAAAGCAGCGGATTAAAAACCACCACGTTACGCAGCAACAGCTGGTAGCCATTCAGATGTCGCGTAAGCAGAACTCGCCCGTCATTGACCAGCACCTCGCCCCGCAGGCGCTGCCAGAGCCAGAGCACCCAGTAAACCGGACGCGGCAGGCCGTGGTTATACTGTAGCGCCAGGCTTGATGTATCGATGGTGTTGTTCGCACGGGCTTCCCCCTGAAGACCCGAATTTAGCCAGAATCCCGCCAGCCAGACCAGCTCCGAAAGCCCGAGCAGGTTCTGCATCAGCAGCGCCCCCCGAAAGAACCAGCCGTTTGTCGCCCGCGTGCTTCCGGTGAGGGTATTCCAGGAGAGAAGCCAGACTGGAAGCGAACGTTTGTGCAGGCGAAGGGCGGCGAGGATCTGGCGGATCTTCAGTATCGGGTAATTTTCCGTCGAGGAGAGATCGGCAGGCTCCGGCTGCGCGGGATCGAGAAGCTCGTTGGCATCGGCGGAACAGGCAAGAAAATCGGCCTGCATCAGGATGGCTGAACGGAACAGGGGGTCGTCGCCCACGCCCGCGCTGACGGGGGGAAACCGGTGCCATAAGCCAAACTTTGCCTGCGGAAGAAAGGTTTGTATTACCTTACGCTGCGCCAGCCAGACCTGCTCCCGGGTCTCCTCACTCGCCAGTGAAGACCAGTGCATGACGAAGTGCCAGCCCGCGGCGATCTCTGGCGAAAAATGATTGACTGACTGCTGTAAAAAGCGGGTAAGAAGATCGCGACGGGTCGTTACGCCGGTGTGCAGCAGCACCGTCCACCGCTTTTTTGCCAGCCAGGTGAAGAGCTGATGCAGATTGTACCAGCAGGCGTAGCCCGCCATCTGCGGATCATCCCACCCGGTGGCAAACAGACGGCTGCTTAGAAAAGGCTCGGCGATATCAATTCCCTCAATGGGAATGGCCTTGTTTATCTCCTCAAGACTATGACGAACGTCCTCACGCAGCAAATCGTCGAGCTCACGCAGGGTAATGACCACCCGCATACGGCGCAGCGAGGCGGAGAGAGGTTTAAGCTGCTCAAGATCCAGCCTCTGCTCCTGCTGCGGATGAACGACGAGCGGCGAGGCTCCCCAGCCGCGCGTCACCGGGTCATTGAGCAGGCTAAACAGCTTATCCACCGCCACCGGATAGCGCTGCTCACGCCCGTCCGCACGTGCGCGCGCGGCCTCCGGGTGCTGGCGTCGGGTCTTACGAAACTCGCCCGGGGACATATTGTGAACGCGCCGAAACCGATCGCTCATCATACGCGTGCTGGCGAACCCCTGCTCAAGCGCAATCTGGTGCAGCGGCCGATTCGTCAGACGGAGGGCGTCAGCCGCCTTTTCCAGCCGCAGGGTGGTGATGTACTGCATGAAGCCGATCCCCACCTCCTTTCGAAAGAGACGAGAGAGCCAGGCTTCAGAGACGTATTCACTCGCGGCGATTTCCGCAAGCGTAATACGGCGGGAATAGCTGGCATCGATCCGCTCTATTACCCGGGCGATGCGCCTGCTGTGCGCGGTGGAACGTTCACGGGGCGCCAAACGGGCGGGCTGCTGAAAGCGGCTGGTCAGCAGCAGCAAAATCTCGCTCAGCCAGCGGTACGCCTCCAGCCGGTAGCGGCGCGGATCGTTGATGAGCGTGACCACAAGAAGCTGGCGCAACAGATCGCGAAGCGCATCGCACTGGGGCCAGACGCCTCCGGCTTCAACCGGTACCGCATAATCATGGGCAAAAAAATCTTTGCAGAGCTGGACGACCCAGCGCCCGGAAAGGGTTACGCGCAGGGTGACGTTTGCCGTTTCGCTCGTAAACTGCCAGCGCCGGTGACGGTTTATGATGGCAAGGGAATTGGCCTCCAGCACTTCACGTCCCGCATCGGTGCTCAGCTCTGCCCGTCCTTCCAGCACCCAGAGCAGCGTTAGCGTATCGCCTTCATCCACCACGCAGTGGCGAATGTCCTGAATCTCTACCCAAAATTCATCTCCCCGCTGCTCCATCTTATCCCTCATCAAAGACAAATAATGACATGCTCTTTTTTGTCATAACTGAATTGTATGAAAAACAATCAAAACAAAACCGTCGCTTTACAACAAAAAAGTGCATTTTCAGGCGGTACGATCGTCATAGACTCGAAATTATCACCGTTTGGCAGAAAAAGGATAACAAAAATGACACATCCAGTTATTGAAGCCCTGCGTGGCAACGAAGCCAGGTTCACGGAATTACGCCGCTATTTTCATCAGCATCCTGAAACGGGTTTTGAGGAGCATAACACCAGCGATCGCGTTGCGGCGCTGCTCCAGGAATGGGGGTATGAGGTCCATCGCGGCCTGGCGAAAACCGGCGTGGTCGGCACGCTGAAGGTGGGGAACGGACACAGGCGCCTGGGCCTGCGCGCCGATATGGATGCACTGCCAATGCAGGAAAACAGCGGCAAGGCGTGGAGCAGTACCGTTGAGGGTAAATTCCACGGCTGCGGCCATGACGGCCACACCACTACGCTGCTGTATGCAGCGGAGTACCTGGCACGCACCCGCAATTTTAACGGCACGCTACACCTTATTTTTCAGCCCGCGGAGGAGCTTCTGTATGGTGGACGCGTTATGGTAGAGGACGGTCTGTTTGACCTGTTCCCCTGCGACCATATTTTTGGCCTGCACAATATGCCGTCACAGCCCGTCGGAAAAATTGGTCTGCGCGATGGCGCCATGATGGCCTCTTCCGACACCCTTCATATTGAGGTTAACGGCGTGGGTGGTCACGGTGCGGTGCCGGAACATACGGTTGACGCTACCCTGGTTGCCTGTCATATCACCATCGCTTTGCAGTCAATTGTCTCGCGCAATATCACCCCTTTTCAGCCTGCCGTCGTTACCGTAGGCAGCATTCAGGCCGGGCACGCGCCCAACATTATCAACGACAAAGTATTGATGAAGCTGACCGTGCGCACGCTGGACGAAAGCGTGCGGCAGACCGTGCTACAGCGCATCCATGATATTGCCGTTGCACAGGCGGAAAGCTTCAATGCGACGGCCACCATCCGTCACGTTAACGGCAGCCCGGTGCTGAAAAACAATCCCCAAGCCAATGAGATGGTGCGCAGCGTCGCCACCGATCTGTTCGGTCAGGATGCGGTCGCGGAGGTTAACGCGTTTATGGGCAGCGAGGACTTTGCCTTCATGCTCGAGAAAAATCCAAACGGATGCTATTTCACCCTTGGCGCCGGGGATGAGCCTGACCGCTGCATGGTACATAACCCGGGCTACGACTTTAACGACACGATTCTCCTTACCGGCGCGGCGCTTTGGGCCGCACTGACCGAACGCTATCTGCGCTGATTCGCACCTTCCCGGGAGGGCTGCATTATGAGTACCGTTTCCCTGACAGGCACATCCGCCTACGCCGGTAACGATCGGCTGCTGGCGGGTATCGTCATGAGCGTTCTGACATTCTGGCTGTTTGCCCAGTCGGTTATCAACGTTGTTCCGGCCATGCAGAATAGCCTCGATATTGCCCTCGAAACCCTTACGCTGGCCGTCAGCCTGAGCGCGCTGTTCAGCGGCTGTTTTGTCGTGGCCTGCGGTGGGTTTGCCGATAAGTTTGGCCGCATGCGCCTGACCGTGATTGGCCTGATCCTGAGCATTATTGGGAGCGGCCTGCTGTTCATTTCCTGGGAGCCCGTCCTGTTTCTGCTGGGTAGGGCAATTCAGGGCCTGTCAGCGGCCTGCATCATGCCCGCCACGCTGGCGCTAATTAAGACCTGGTATGAAGGTAAAGCACGCCAGCGCGCCATCAGCTTCTGGGTTATCGGTTCATGGGGCGGGAGCGGCCTGAGCGCGTTTGTCGGAGGCGCCATCGCCACCACGCTGGGCTGGCGCTGGATTTTTATTTTATCGATGGCGGTAGCCCTGGCCGCGCTATTGCTTATCCGCGCCACCCCGGAAAGCCGCAGTCCCGATGCAGGTCAACACAAGCTGGATATCAGCGGCCTGGCGAGCTTTGTCCTTATGCTGGTGCTCTTCAATCTGTTTATAAGCAAAGGACACGCCTGGGGCTGGAGCAGTAGCTTATCGCTTCTCGTGCTGTGTGGAGCCGTGACTGCGTTGATATGCTTTGTCATTACCGGACGCCGCAAAGGCGATGCGGCGCTGATCGACTTTGCCCTGTTTAAAAACCGGGCCTACAGCGCCTCGGTATTCTCTAATTTCCTGCTCAACGGCTGCATTGGCACCATGATGATCGCCAGCATCTGGCTGCAGCACGGCCATCATCTTTCACCGCTACAGACCGGCATGATGACGCTGGGGTATCTGGTAACCGTGCTGGCGATGATCCGGGTGGGTGAAAAACTGCTTCAGCGGTATGGCGCCAGGCTGCCGATGATGACCGGACCGCTGCTGACCGCAACGGGCATTACGCTGATTTCATGTACCTTCTTAAGCAAAGAGGTCTACATTGTCACCGTTTTTCTGAGCAATATTTTATTCGGGCTGGGGCTCGGGTGTTACGCCACGCCCTCAACGGACACGGCGGTGATGAATGCCCCTGAAAACAAGGTAGGTGTGGCTTCCGGGATCTATAAGATGGGCAGTTCCCTGGGCGGAGCGATGGGGATCGCGGTCACCGCATCGCTGTACGCGCTATGGCTGCCGGTGGGAACGGCCAGCGCCGCGCAGTATGCCTTACTGTTCAACAGTGCGATTTGCCTTGGGTCGGCCGTAGTGACCTGGGCCTTACTGCCACCATCAAAAGCCCCGCGATAGGCGGGGCCAGGCAGTATCAGGCAATGTTCAGATATTTGTGCGTCTGCATCGACAGCCGCCAGTTGCGGGCGATGCAGGTTTCAATGCACAGGCGGGTTGCATCGTCCTTCTGGCTGATCGGCTGTAAAGCGATAACCCGCTGCTTTTCGTCCTTCAGCGTCGCCAGCAGTTCATCCAGCGCTTCGATATCGCGCACGCGCCCCACGGGATGCTTAATCTCATCAGCACGCTCCAGCGCCTGAGACAGCACGTCATAGCCGCCGCGCATGTTAACCTTTGGCGACACCGTTACCCAGGTTGAGTGGGAGCAGCGCACTTCATGGGTGCCGCTGGTTTCGATCTGGCAGCTATAGCCGTTTTTTTCGAGCAGGTCGGTAAGCGGCATCAGATCGTGAATGCACGGTTCACCACCGGTGATCACCACGTGACGCGCCGTCCAGCCCTGGCGACCAATAATGGCAAGCAGATCTTCTGCACTGCCCGCGCCCCACTTATCGCTCTCTTTGGTTTTCGCCAGGATACTAAACAGCGACACTTCCCGATCGGCGAGTTTATCCCACGTATGTTTGGTGTCACACCAGGCACAGCCAACCGGGCATCCCTGCAGGCGAATGAAAATAGCGGGAACGCCGGTAAAGTAACCCTCGCCTTGCAGGGTCTGGAACATCTCGTTAATCGGGTACTGCATAGTCATCTCAGTTAAGGGGATAAACGATAAGTATCGCAGATCCCTGCCGGATGGTCATGCTCCATCGGTGCTTTGCGCGCCTATCGCCGCCATAAAACGCCCGGTAATTTGCTGTGGGCGGGTGATCGCGCCCCCGACAACGACCGTATGCGCCCCTAGCGCCAGGCATCTTGCCGCACGCTCGGGGGTGTCCACGTTGCCTTCGGCAATCACCGGAACCGAAACGGCTGCCAGCACCGCTTTCAGGAACGCGAAGTCATTCTCCGGAAGCGAATGGCCCGCCGTTTCCGCCGTATAGCCGTAAAGCGTGGTCCCGATGCAGTCAAAACCAAGCGCCTGCGCGGTCACGGCCTCCTGCACGGAGGAAATATCTGCCATCAGCAGCAGCGAAGGGTAACGGGCGCGAACCTGCGCGATCAGCGCTTCCAGAGACTCCCCGCCGGGACGCCTGCGGGCGGTGGCATCCAGCGCGATGAGCTCCGGCGCGACCGCCATCAGCTCATCCACCTCCTTCATCGTCGCGGTGATAAACACCTCGCTCCCCGGGTAGTCCCGCTTGATAATGCCGATGACCGGCAGCGAGACCAGCCCTTTGATGGCCTCGATGTCCACCACGCTGTTGGCGCGGATCCCGGCGGCACCACCCTGCGCCGCCGCCAGCGCCATTCGGGACATAATAAACGGGCTGTGTAAGGGTTCGTTTTCCAGCGCCTGACAGGAGACGACCAGCTTTCCCTTCAGGGTATCCAGTACGGTTTTCATTACGATAAAATCTCTTCCACTTCGTTTTTGATAATTGTGACGTGCGGGCCATAAATGACCTGAACCCCGTTACCGCGCACGATAACGCCGCGCGCGCCGGTTGCCTTCAGTGCCGCTTCATTGACTTTGCTACCATCCCTTACCGTGACGCGAAGGCGCGTGGCGCAGCAATCAACGTCATCCAGGTTTTCTCTGCCGCCAAGCCCGGCGATCACCGCCGCGGCCCGCTCGCTTTGCGGCAAGGTATTCGCGTCAGCCACCGCCTCCTTTTCACGGCCCGGCGTGGCGAAATCAAAGCGGTTAATCAGATAGCGGAAGGTGAAGTAGTAAAGGAAGAACCACGGCACGCCCACCAGCGGGACGAACATCCAGTTGGTTTTAGCCTCCCCCTGAAGAATGCCGAACAGCACGAAGTCAATGAAGCCGCCGGAGAACGTCTGTCCGATGGTGATGTGCAGCACGTGCGCGAGCATAAATGCCAGTCCGTCAAACAGCGCATGAATGACGTAAAGCACCGGGGCGATAAACAGGAATGAGAACTCGATGGGTTCGGTAATGCCCGTCAGGAAAGAGGTTAACGCCGCTGAAAGCAGCAGCCCCGCTACGCGCTTTTTATTCTCTGGTTTTGCCGTGTGGTACATCGCAAGGCAGGCGCCGAGCAGGCCAAACATCATCGTAATAAAGCGCCCGGACATGAAGCGCGACGTGCCCTCATAGAAGTGCTGCGTGCTCGGGTCGGCGAGCTGGGCGAAGAAGATCCGCTGCGTGCCCTCTACCAGATGACCGTTGACGATTTCACTGCCGCCGAGCGCGGTGGTCCAGAACGGCAAATAAAAGATGTGGTGCAGGCCAAACGGGCCAAGCATGCGCAGGATGAAGCCGTACAGCAGGGTGCCCAGATAGCCGGTGGCATCTACCAGTCCGCCGAGGCCAAAGATCAGCTTCTGGAAATGCGGCCAGACGACGGTCATGAGGGCCCCGACGAGTATCGCCGCCAGCGAGCTGATAATCGGCACAAAGCGCGAGCCGCCAAAGAAGCCCAGAAATTGCGGAAGCGCGATTTTGTTAAACCGATGGTGCAGCGCGCAGGTCACAAGGCCAATCACCACGCCGCCAAACACGCCGGTTTCCAGCGTCTGAATGCCCAGCGTCATCCCCTGCCCCACTGCCCCCGGATTTTCTGAGGCCAGCTTTCCGGCCAGGATCAGCAGGGCGTTGATGGTGGCGTTCATTACCAGAAACGCGAGCAGAGCCGCCAGACCCGCCGTGCCTTTATCATTTTTAGCTAACCCGACGGCAACCCCAACGGCGAACAGCACGGAAAGGTTCGCAAACACAATCGAACCCGCACTGCTCATGATGGTGAAGATGGCCTGAAGCCAGCCAACGTTTAAGAAGGGATAGGCCGTAAGGGTATTGGGATTTGACAACGCTCCGCCAATTCCCAGTAAAAGCCCCGCCGCCGGCAAAACGGCGATGGGCAACATAAAGGATTTGCCGAAGCGCTGCGCTTTTTCAAACCATCCGCCGGAAGACGCTCCGCTGAACATTTGCATCATTTTTTTCATCCCCTGGTGTAATGATGAAAATTTTTATCACATTAAAAAACCAAATTGAAAATTATCATCAAAAACCAGGAGACGGATCATACTTTTTCGAAATCACTGGCATCCCTCCCCTGCTTTCCGCCACACTAGTCGGCAGAGAAACGCATTAAGGATCTAGCATGTCAGACCATGAAAACCTGCTGCTGAAGTTACGCCAGGAGGCTTCCGGGTATAGCCCTACGCAACAGAAACTGGGGGAGTTTGTTCTCAGCGATCCTGCTCGTGTGCTGTACCTGACGATCACCGAGCTGGCGCGCGAAAGTAAAACCAGCGAGGCCAGCGTGACGCGCCTGTGCCGGACGCTCGGCTGTAAGGGATATAACGAATTTAAAATGGCGCTGGCGCTGGATATTCAGCAGGGCCAGCCCGCTCGTCAGGCCGGGGATGAAATTGATAACGTAGTGGATGAGTCGGTGCAGGCTCTGCAGGATACGGCCCGGCTGCTCGACAGAGCGCTGCTGGAAAAGGCCGCGCAGGCTCTGCATCAGGCGCGGTCGGTACAGATTTACGGGGTGGCCGCCAGCGCGATCCTTGGGGAGTATCTGCATTACAAGCTGTTGCGGCTGGGCAAACCCGCGCAGCTGTTCAGCGATATGCATCGCGCGGCCATGAATGCGGCAACGCTCTCAGACGAGACGCTGGTGGTCGCTATCTCAAGTTCGGGCTCAACCCGCGATTTACTCCACGTCGTGAAGCTTGCCCGCAAGCGCGGCGTGCAGGTGCTGGCGCTCAGCAATACGCCACGCAGCCCGCTGGCTTCCCTGAGCGATATGCAGCTGGTTGCGGCAAAACCAGAGGGGCCGCTGAGCGCGGGCGCGCTCAATGCCAAAGTTGGGGTCATGCTGCTGATCGAGCTGCTTACCACCTCCCTTATTGCCATTGACGGCCGTTACGGCGAGGTGAGTCAGCAAACGGCCAGCGCGACGCTGCCGCTTCTGTTGTAGAAAACAAAAAACCCGCCGAAGCGGGTTTTTTTATTGAAACGAAAGCTCAGGCTTATGCCTGACCTTTGATCTCTTTACGACCGTTGTATGGTGCTTTTTCGCCCAGCGCTTCTTCGATACGAATGAGCTGGTTGTATTTAGCAACGCGATCAGAACGGCTCATAGAACCAGTTTTGATCTGGCCTGCTGCGGTACCTACAGCCAGGTCAGCGATGGTTGCATCTTCAGTTTCGCCAGAACGGTGAGAGATAACAGCGGTGTAGCCAGCGTCTTTCGCCATTTTGATCGCAGCCAGGGTTTCGGTCAGAGAGCCGATCTGGTTGAATTTGATCAGGATGGAGTTAACGATGCCTTTCTCGATGCCTTCTTTCAGGATCTTGGTGTTGGTTACGAACAGATCGTCACCAACCAGCTGGATTTTGTCGCCCAGTACTTTGGTCTGGTATGCGAAACCATCCCAGTCAGACTCGTCCAGACCGTCTTCGATAGAAACGATTGGGTACTGTTTGGTCAGGTCTTCCAGGAAGTGAGTGAACTCTTCGGAGGTGAACGCTTTGTTGCCTTCGCCAGCCAGAACGTATTTACCGTCTTTGTAGAATTCAGATGCTGCGCAGTCCATCGCCAGAGTGATGTCTTTGCCCAGCTCGTAGCCTGCTGCTTTAACCGCTTCAGCGATAACAGCCAGTGCTTCTGCGTTAGAACCCAGGTTTGGCGCGTAGCCACCTTCGTCACCAACGGCAGTGTTCATGCCTTTAGCTTTCAGAACTTTAGCCAGGTTGTGGAACACTTCAGAACCCATACGTACTGCTTCTTTCAGGGTTTTCGCGCCAACTGGCTGAATCATGAATTCCTGAATATCAACGTTGTTGTCTGCGTGCTCACCACCGTTGATGATGTTCATCATTGGTACAGGCATGGAGTATTTGCCTGGGGTGCCGTTCAGTTCAGCGATGTGCTCGAACAGTGGCATACCTTTAGCAGCCGCTGCTGCTTTGGCGTTCGCCAGGGAAACCGCCAGGATTGCGTTCGCACCGAAGTTAGATTTGTTTTCAGTACCGTCCAGATCGATCATGATCTTGTCGATGCCAGCCTGATCTTTGGCATCTTTGCCAACGATAGCCTGAGCAATAGGACCGTTAACAGCGCCAACCGCTTTCAGTACGCCTTTGCCCATGAAACGGGATTTGTCGCCGTCACGCAGTTCCAGCGCTTCGCGGGAACCAGTAGAAGCACCTGATGGAGCAGCTGCCATACCGACGAAACCACCTTCCAGATGAACTTCGGCTTCAACGGTCGGATTACCACGGGAGTCGATGATTTCACGACCGATGACTTTAACGATTTTGGACATTAGATTTTCCTCAGTACAAGTTAAACTAAAACTCCAGACAAACAACGCGTACCAGGGGTACGCGTTGCCGTTCTAACTTTTTTTACTTCGCCTGGCGCTTCTGGTACTCGCTGGCGGCTTTCACGAAGCCTGCAAACAGCGGATGTCCGTCACGCGGCGTTGAAGTAAATTCCGGGTGGAATTGGCAGGCAACGAACCACGGATGGTTAGGCACCTCGATGATCTCGACTAACTGATCGTCCCCGGAGCGGCCAGCAACACGCAGACCCGCCGCTTCAATTTGTTTCAACAACATGTTGTTGACTTCATAGCGGTGACGATGGCGCTCGGTGATGACCGGCTCGCCGTAAAGCTTGCGAACCACGCTATCGTCGGACAGCTGGCAGGCCTGTGCGCCAAGACGCATGGTGCCACCCAGATCGCTCTTCTCGGTACGGACTTCGACGTTACCGTCTTCGTCGCGCCATTCCGTAATCAGCGCCACTACAGGGTACTTACAGTCTGGCACAAATTCCGTAGAGTTCGCGTTTTCCATTCCCGCTACGTTGCGCGCAAATTCAATCAGCGCAACCTGCATACCCAGGCAGATACCGAGGTATGGAATATTGTTTTCACGCGCATAGCGTGCAGTGGCGATCTTGCCCTCAACACCACGGTAGCCGAAGCCGCCAGGGATGAGAATAGCGTCCAGATCTTTCAGAATTTCGACGCCGCGCGTTTCAACATCCTGCGAATCAATCAGCTTGATGTTAACGGAGACGCGATTCTTCAGACCACCGTGCTTCAGCGCTTCGATAACTGACTTATAGGCGTCCGGCAGTTCAATGTACTTACCGACCATACCGATAGTCACTTCACCGCCCGGATTGGCTTCTTCGTAAATCACCTGTTCCCATTCAGACAGGTTAGCTTCCGGACAGTTCAAGCTGAATCGTTTACAAATATAATCGTCCAGACCCTGTGATTTCAACAGGCCCGGGATTTTATAAATGGAATCGACATCTTTCATTGAAATAACGGCTTTTTCAGGCACGTTACAGAACAATGCAATTTTCGCACGTTCGTTCGCCGGAATCGCGCGATCGGAACGGCAAACCAGGATGTCAGGCTGAATACCGATGGAAAGCAGCTCTTTAACAGAGTGCTGGGTCGGTTTGGTTTTCACTTCACCCGCTGCCGCCATGTAAGGCACCAGCGTCAGGTGCATGAACAGCGCGTGCTCACGACCAATATCTACCGCCAGCTGACGAATCGCTTCGAGGAACGGCAGGGATTCGATATCGCCTACGGTACCGCCGATTTCAACCAGCACAACGTCATGCCCTTCGCCACCGGCAAGAACACGTTCTTTAATGGCGTTGGTGATGTGGGGGATAACCTGCACGGTTGCGCCCAGGTAGTCACCACGGCGCTCTTTACGCAGAACGTCAGAGTAGATACGGCCAGTCGTAAAGTTGTTACGACGGGTCATTTTGGTACGGATGAAACGCTCGTAGTGGCCAAGATCCAGATCGGTTTCAGCGCCGTCTTCAGTAACGAACACTTCCCCGTGTTGGGTTGGGCTCATGGTGCCAGGATCGACGTTAATATACGGATCCAGTTTCATCATGGTCACATTGAGGCCACGGGCTTCAAGAATGGCTGCGAGGGAGGCTGCGGCAATGCCTTTACCCAGAGAGGATACGACCCCGCCGGTCACAAAAATATAGTTCGTTGTCATGCTGAACCTGAGAAGTTAGGGTGAAACGATGGAATAACCAGGACGGGAAAGTAGTATACCCGAACACGGCGAGCGCCACAAACTTTCATTCTCCGTCTCCTTCCCAGGCCATGACAAACATAAGGAGTGAGAAAATAGCCCCTTTTGGGTAAATGTTTTTGACGCAAATCAAGCGCTTGTCATTTAAAAAATCACACAAAATGCGCTTGATCGCAAAATTCCGTTAGAGATCATGTTCCTGGCGCTTTACTTCCTGCCACACTTCTTCCATTGCATCGAGGTCAATCCCGCTCATTTCGAGGCCGCGCGAGGCCACAATCCGCTCCACTTCACGGAAGCGTCGCTCGAATTTCACGTTCGCTTTTTGCAGCGCGGTTTCCGCTTTTACGCCGAGGTGGCGCGAAAGGTTGACGGTCGCAAACAGCAGATCGCCCATCTCCTCTTCCAGTTTTGCTTCATCCACCACGGCCTGCTGCGCTTCGTGCATCACTTCGTCGATCTCTTCATGCACTTTTTCCAGCACCGGGCCGAGGGAGGTCCAGTCAAACCCTACCGCCGAACAGCGCTTTTGAATTTTATGCGCGCGCATCAGCGCGGGCAGGTTCAGGGGAATATCGTCCAGCGCCGAGTGCTGGGATTTTTCCGCGCGCTCGGCGCTTTTGATCTGCTCCCAGCGCGCCAGCACTTCGGTACTGTTGCCAGCGGTGGCATCGCCAAAGATATGCGGATGACGCCGTTCCAGCTTGTCGCTGATGGCGGCGCAGATATCGTCAAAGTTAAAGCGGCCGTCTTCCTGCGCCATCTGCGCGTAGAACACTACCTGGAACAGCAGATCGCCAAGCTCCCCGCGCAGGTCGTCGAAATCTTCGCGGGAAATCGCGTCCAGCACCTCATAGGTTTCTTCAAGGGTATACGGGGCGATGGTGGCAAAAGTTTGCTCTTTGTCCCACGGGCAGCCGTTTTCCGGATCCCGAAGACGTTTCATGATGCCAAGCAGGCGGTCGATTTGAGTCATAGTCTGTCCTGATAAAAAAATGCCGGGCGGCGGCCTCGCCTTACCCGGCCTACAGAAGCGTGGGATTAACCGCCGTGCAGACGGCGCGCGTCAATCACATCCGGCACCTGGTTCAGCTTGCCGAGCACGCGGCCCAGCACCTGCAGGTTATAGATTTCGATGGTCATATCGATGGTGGCAAGCTGCTCGCGGGTATCGCTGCGGCTGGCTACGCCCAGCACGTTGACCTTCTCGTTGGCGAGAATGGTCGTGATGTCGCGCAGCAGACCGCTGCGGTCGTTGGCAGTAACGCGGACCACCAGCGAGTAGCCGGCAGAGTAGCTCTCCCCCCAGACCGCTTCCACGATGCGTTCCGGCGCGTGCGACTGCAGTTCGGCAAGCTGATCGCAGTCGGAGCGGTGTATCGAGATCCCGCGCCCCTGAGTGATAAAGCCGACAATATCGTCACCCGGAATCGGCTGGCAGCAGCGGGCGATATGGTGCATCAGGTTCCCGACCCCTTCGACCACCACGCGGCCATTGTCCTTGCTGCGCTGCTGTGGGGCGTAGGTTTTTTGCTGCAGCTGCTTCAGCGCGGCCGCGTCCTGCTCTGCCGCGCTTGGCTTGTTGAACTGCGCCTGCAGGAAGTTCACCATCTGATTCAGCCGGATATCACCACCGCCAATCGCCGCCAACAGCTCGTCCAGCTCGTTGAAGTTGTAGCGCGGCAGCAGGAATTTCTCCGCCTCTTTCAGGCTGATCCCGATATGCTCCAGCTCGTCGTCCAGGATCTGGCGACCGGCGAGGATATTTTTGTCCCGATCCTGCTTACGGAACCAGGCGTGAATTTTGGAGCGCCCGCGGCTGGTGGTGACATAGCCCAGGTTCGGGTTAAGCCAGTCGCGGCTTGGGTTCGGCTGCTTCTGGGTGATGATTTCAATCTGGTCGCCCATCTGCAGCTGGTAAGTGAACGGGACGATGCGCCCGCCAATTTTCGCGCCGATGCAGCGGTGCCCCACGTCGCTGTGGATGTGGTAAGCAAAATCAAGCGGCGTGGAGCCAGCCGGCAGGTCAACCACGTCCCCTTTCGGAGTAAAGACGTAGACGCGATCGTCGAAGACCTGGCTGCGCACTTCGTCGAGCATTTCGCCAGAGTCGGCCATCTCTTCCTGCCACGCAATCAGCTTACGCAGCCAGGCGATACGATCCTCGTGACCAGAGCGAGCGCCGCCGGAGGTGCCCTCTTTATACTTCCAGTGCGCGGCCACGCCCAGCTCGGCGTCTTCGTGCATCTGCCTGGTACGGATCTGAATTTCCACCGTTTTGCCGCCAGGGCCGAGCACCACGGTATGAATAGACTGGTAGCCGTTCGGTTTCGGGTTGGCGACATAGTCATCAAACTCGTCCGGCAAATGGCGGAAATGGGTGTGTACGATCCCCAGCGCGGCGTAGCAGTCCTGCAAACGTTCCGCCACAATACGCACGGCGCGCACGTCGAACAGCTCGTCAAAGGCGAGATGTTTCTTCTGCATTTTGCGCCAGATGCTGTAGATGTGCTTAGGACGACCGTAAACCTCGGCGCGCACATTCTCCTCTTTCATCGCCTGGCGCAGCCCGCCGACAAACTCGTCGATATAGTGCTCGCGGTCGATGCGGCGTTCGTGCAGCAGTTTTGCAATGCGCTTGTATTCCGCCGGATGCAGGTAGCGGAAGCAGTAATCTTCCAGCTCCCACTTCAGCTGGCCGATACCCAGGCGGTTCGCCAGCGGCGCATAGATGTTGGTACACTCTTTGGCGGCCAGAACGCGCTCGTCTTCCGGCGCATCCTTCACTTCGCGCAGGTGGGCAATACGTTCCGCCAGCTTGATAACCACGCAGCGGAAATCATCCACCATCGCCAGCAGCATGCGGCGAACGTTATCGACCTGCTCGGAAGAGACGGAATCCGTTTGTGCGGCCTTCAGCTGGCGGATGGCGGCCATGTCACGTACGCCGTGAATAAGCGCCACGACGGGCTGGCCGACGCTCTCACGCAGCACGTCTTCGGTTACCACGTCGGCGTCCGCAAGCGGGAACAGCAGCGCGGCCTGCAGCGTTTCGATATCCATGTTCAGCATGGATAAAATTTCTACCATCTCCACGCCGCGCCACAGCAGCAGTTCAGCGTCCGGATGTCCCTGCGTAGTCCGTAAACAATAGGCCCAGGTTTCGGTTAAGCGTTCACACGACTGCTGGCTGGAAATCCCCAGACTTGCGATCCATTTTTGAGGGTCAAACTCACCAGCTTTATTTAAATGTGCACTTCTTACCGCAACCATCGTCCTCTCCTTTAGGGACAAGGGCCTGTCGAAGTCGACAAGCCATACTCATTAGATGTGCTCAAACAACACCATCGATTCCAGATGTCCAGTGTGCGGGAACATGTCCAGCATTGCCAGACGCCGAATCTGGTAACCCCCGCTCAATAATGCTTCACTGTCCCGGGCAAGCGTCGCCGGATTACAGGAAACATAGACCACGCGTTCAGGCGCGAGTTTAATTATATGTTGCATCACGCCCGGCGCACCCGCGCGCGCCGGATCGAGCAGGATCTTATCGAAGCCCTGCTTAGCCCACGGTTGCTGCGTGACATCTTCCTCCAGATTTTGATGAAAGAATGTCACATTTTGCAACCCGTTCTGTTGGGCGTTCTCCTGGCCTTTCGCCACCAGCGCCTCAACGCCCTCCACCCCGACTACGCTCTCTGCTCTGCGGGCCAGCGGCAGGGTGAAGTTCCCCATACCGCAGAACAGATCGAGCACCCGATCGGTTGGCTGTACGTCAAGCCACGCCAGCGCGTTTGCTACCATCTGCTGGTTTACGCCGTCGTTAACCTGGATAAAATCCCGCGGGCTGAACGTTAAGCGTAGCCCGTCTGACGCATACCAGGGGGCTTCTCCCGTTACCTGCTCAAGTATCTCGCTCTGCGGCGCGAGGAAAAGCGCAAGCTCGTGAGAATGCGAAAAGCGTTCCAGTTTTTCGCGATCTTTCTTCGACAGCGGCGCGGTATGGCGCAGCACCATCAGCGGACCGTTGTTTGCCAGCACCAGTTCGACATGGCCCAGCGAACGCACGCCATCCAGCGATGCAAGACAGTGGTGCACGTCCGGAAGCAGTGCCTCAAGATGGGGCACCAAAACAGGGCAACGCGCGATATTGACGATATCGCTGGAGCCGGCTTTACGAAAACCCATCTCCAGCCGCCCGGTTTTTGGCTGATAGCTGAGGCTCAGGCGAGCGCGGCGGCGGTAGCCCCACGGCTGGTCAGCAACAACGTCACTGACGTCGTGTTTTAGCAGGCGAGCCAGCGCGCTGCTTTTACTTTTTTGCTGTAATTCTGTGCTGGCATGCTGTTGCTGACAGCCGCCGCAGACGCCAAAATGGGGGCAGCGAGGCGTTACGCGATCCGGGCTATCACCAAGACGGCGCTTGACCTGGCCGCGCGCGTACTGGCGTTTGTCTTCCGTCAGCGTAATTTCTGCTCGTTCACCCGGCAGCAAACCTGTGATAAACAGAGTCTTACCATTGTGACGCGCCACACCCTGTCCGAAAGGATCGAGGTCCGTGGCTTCAACAGTTATGATCTGACGCGTCGTCACGCGTCGTTTTGCAGAGTAGAATTGCGCCATCGCCGAGATTTTTCTCAAATAAACATAATTAGCCTGATTGTCCCATAACGGAACTCCATGACCAACTACAGCCTGCGCGCGCGCATGATGATTTTGATCCTCGCTCCTACCGTTCTTATCGGTTTGCTGCTGAGCATCTTCTTTGTGGTGCACCGCTATAACGATCTGCAGAGGCAGCTTGAAGATGCCGGTGCCAGCATTATCGAACCGCTGGCCGTCTCCAGCGAGTACGGCATGAACCTGCAAAACCGCGAATCCATTGGTCAGTTAATCAGCGTGCTGCACCGCCGGCATTCAGAGATTGTCCGCGCCATTTCCGTTTACGATGAGCATAACCGGCTGTTCGTGACCTCGAATTTTCATCTCGATCCCACGTCGCTGAAAATCCCGGAAGGTACCCCCTTCCCGCGCCATCTCACGGTTCTTCGGCGCGGCGATATCATGATCCTGCGTACGCCGATCGTCTCGGAAAGCTATTCACCTGATGAATCCGCCCAGTCCGATGCCAAGTCCAGCAACAATATGCTGGGATATGTGGCGCTGGAGCTGGATCTCAAGTCGGTGCGTCTCCAGCAGTACAAAGAAATATTCATTTCCGGCGTGATGATGCTCTTTTGTATCGGTATCGCGCTGATTTTCGGCTGGCGACTGATGCGCGACGTCACGGGACCTATCCGCAACATGGTGAATACCGTTGACCGGATACGCCGCGGCCAGCTCGACAGCCGCGTAGAAGGCTTTATGCTCGGCGAACTGGATATGCTGAAAAACGGCATCAACTCAATGGCAATGTCGCTGGCGGCCTATCACGAAGAGATGCAGCACAACGTTGACCAGGCCACGTCGGACCTGCGTGAAACGCTGGAGCAGATGGAGATCCAGAACGTGGAGCTGGATCTGGCGAAAAAACGCGCGCAGGAGGCGGCGCGCATTAAGTCTGAGTTCCTGGCGAACATGTCGCACGAGTTGCGTACGCCGCTTAACGGGGTGATTGGCTTTACCCGCCTGACGCTCAAAAGCGAGCTGAATCCGACCCAGCGTGACCACCTGCATACCATTGAGCGCTCGGCCAATAACCTGCTGACCATTATTAACGACGTGCTGGACTTTTCGAAGCTGGAAGCGGGCAAGCTGATTCTGGAAAGCATCCCGTTCCCGCTGCGCAGCACGCTGGATGACGTGGTCACGCTGCTTGCTCACTCCTCGCACGATAAAGGGCTGGAGCTGACGCTCAATATCAAAAACGACGTGCCGGATAACGTCATTGGCGACCCGCTGCGCCTGCAGCAGGTTATTACCAATCTGGTGGGCAACGCGATTAAGTTCACCGAGAGCGGCAATATTGACATCCTGGTCGAAAAACGGGCGCTCAGTAATAATAAGGTCCAGATAGAAGTGCAGATCCGCGATACCGGTATTGGCATACCGGAGCGCGATCAGTCGCGTCTGTTCCAGGCTTTCCGCCAGGCCGATGCGAGCATTTCCCGTCGCCACGGCGGAACGGGCCTGGGGCTGGTGATCACCCAAAAACTGGTGAAAGAGATGGGGGGCGATATCTCCTTCCACAGCCAGCCTAACCGGGGCTCAACCTTCTGGTTCCATATCAATCTCGATCTTAACCCGAACGTGCAGACCGACGGACCGGTCACCGACTGCCTGAAAGGGATGCGTCTGGCCTATGTGGAACCTAACGCCGCCGCGGCGCAGTGCACGCTGGATGTGTTGAGCACTACGCCGCTGGAGGTGGTCTACAGCCCGACCTTCTCCGCGCTGGCGAGCGATCATTACGATATCCTGCTGATGGGTATTCCGGTGACGTTTACCGGCGAGCTGACCATGCAGCAGGAGCGCCTGGCGAAGGCGGCTTCCATGACGGACTACCTGTTGCTGGCCCTGCCGTGTCACGCGCAAATCAATGCCGAAGAGCTGAAAAACGACGGGGCGGCGGCGTGTCTGCTGAAACCGCTCACCGCAACCCGGCTGCTGCCTGCGTTGACCGAGTATTGTCGCCTGACGCACCAGCCCCTTCTGCCGGCGAACGATGAGCACAAGCTCCCGATGACGGTGATGGCAGTAGACGACAACCCGGCAAACCTGAAGCTGATTGGCGTGCTGCTTGAGGATCAGGTTCAGCACGTGGAGCTGTGTACCAACGGTGCCGAAGCCGTTGAACAGGCCAAACAGATGCAGTTCGACCTAATCCTGATGGATATTCAGATGCCGGGAATGGACGGCATCCGCGCCTGTGAGCTTATCCGCCAGCTTCCGCACCAGCAGCAGACGCCGGTGATTGCCGTGACGGCGCACGCGATGGCCGGGCAAAAGGAGAAGCTGCTGGGTGCGGGCATGAACGATTATCTGGCGAAACCGATCGACGAAGAGAAGCTGCACAGCCTGCTGCTGCGCTACAAGCCTGGACACATTGGCGGGACATACACCGTTTCAGCAGAATCGCCGGAGATCGGCGTGAACCAGAATGCCACGTTCGACTGGCAGCTGGCGCTGCGCCAGGCGGCGGGCAAAGCCGATCTGGCAAGGGATATGCTGCAAATGCTGGTGGACTTCCTGCCGGAAATACGGAACAAGGTTGAAGAGCAGCTGGTGGGAGAAAACCCTGACGGGCTGCTGGAAGCCATTCATAAGCTGCACGGTAGCTGCGGCTACAGCGGCGTACCGCGGCTGAAAAATCTCTGCCAGCTGCTTGAGCAGCAGCTACGCGCGGGAACGCCAGAGTCAGAGCTTGAACCGGAGTTCCTGGAGCTGCTGGACGAGATGGACAATGTGACGCGGGAAGCGATGAAGGTATTAGGGAACTAGCGCTGGTGAGGCCTCAGGGCAAAGGATAAAGGCCGCACCAACACTCCCCTCGCCCCTTTGGGGAGAGGGTCTGGGTGAGGGGAAACTACATCCCCTGCCCCATTTTCAGCACCGCCGCAATATTTCGTGCGGCCAGCTGCACGTTCCGTTGCGCATTTTCCAGCGCATCTTCCAGAGAACAGATGGTGTATATCACACTGAATACGGCATCCAGCCCGTGCTCGTGCACCACGCCAACGTCCGCCGTCAGGCTGCCAGCAATGCCGATAACCGGTTTGTTATAGCGTTTCGCGACTCGCGCCACGCCAACGGGCACCTTGCCGTGGATCGTCTGGCTGTCGATGCGGCCTTCACCGGTGATCACCAGATCGGCGTTCGCAACCTGTTCATCAAGATGCAGCGCATCAGTGACAATCTCAATGCCCTGACGCAGCTGCGCGCCGCAAAATGCATACAGCGCGGCGCCCATTCCGCCCGCCGCGCCGCCGCCCGCGAGGTTTAAGACGTCAATATCCAGATCCCGGGCGATGATCTGTGCGTAATGGGCAAGCGCGTTATCCAGCGTCCCGATCATTTCCGGCGTCGCCCCTTTCTGCGGGCCAAATACCGCTGAGGCGCCGGCTTCACCGATCAGGGGATTGGTCACATCACAGGCCACTTCAATTCGACACGCGGTCAGCCGCTTATCCAGCCCGCCCACGTCAATATGCGTAAGGCGTGCCAGTTCGCCGCCGCCCGGCCCTACCGGCTGCCCGCTGGCATCCAGCAGTTTTACGCCCAGCGCCTGCACCATGCCCGCGCCGCCGTCGTTGGTCGCGCTGCCGCCAATGCCAATAATGATATGCTTAACGCCTGCGTCAAGCGCATGACGGATGAGCTCGCCGGTCCCCCACGAGGTGGTGACCAGCGGGTTACGCCTGGCGGGAGGCACCAGCTCCAGACCGCTCGCCGCCGCCATCTCGATAAACGCGCTTTTACCGTCTCCGGATAAGCCGAAGAACCCCTCGACACGTTCACCCAGGGGACCGGTGACGGGAACATGGACAATGCGCCCATGAGTGGCTGCCACCATGGCGTCTACCGTCCCTTCGCCGCCGTCGGCAACCGGCAATTTGACATAGTCAGCTGACGGGAAAATTTCGCGAAAACCGTCCTCTATCGCTGTCGCCACCTCAAGCGCGCTCAAGCTTTCCTTATACGAGTCCGGAGCGATTACAATTTTCATAAGCCATCCTTACGCATGTTAGTTACGTTAAGCATACACCACGTAAGGGACCGCTTGTGGGAGCGGTCCCAATGCGCTTATCGTACCATGCACGGACGTTTATTGTCGAATGCCCACTCAGGGATCAGGTACTGCATTGCCAGCGCATCGTCACGCGCGCCCAGCCCGTGTTTCTGATACAGCTCATGTGCTTTCATGACCTGATCCATATCCAGCTCAACGCCCAGGCCCGGCGTGGAAGGAACCTGCACCATGCCGCCTTTGATCTCAAATGGCCGTTTGGTCAGGCGCTGGTTGCCCTCCTGCCAGATCCAGTGGGTATCAATTGCGGTGATCTTGCCCGGCGCAGCGGCCGCCACGTGGGTGAACATCGCCAGCGAGATGTCGAAGTGGTTGTTGGAGTGCGAGCCCCAGGTCAGACCAAACTCGTGGCACATCTGCGCCACGCGAACCGAGCCCTGCATCGTCCAGAAGTGCGGATCTGCCAGCGGGATATCCACCGACTGCAGGGAGAGCGTATGCCCCATCTGACGCCAGTCGGTCGCGATCATGTTGGTGGCGGTTGGCAGTCCGGTGGCGCGACGGAACTCCGCCATAACCTCACGCCCGGAGTAACCCTGCTCTGCGCCGCACGGATCTTCCGCGTAGGCCAGCACGCCTTTTAGCTGCTTACCTATTTTGATGGCTTCATCAAGGGACCAGGCACCGTTCGGATCCAGCGTCACGCGCGCCTGCGGGAAGCGCTTCGCCAGCGCGGCGATTGCCTCCGCTTCTTCCTCACCGGCCAGCACGCCGCCTTTCAGCTTGAAGTCATTAAAGCCGTATTTTTCATACGCGGCTTCTGCCAGGCGCACCACCGCGTCCGGGGTCATCGCTTCATCGTGGCGTACCCGGTACCAGTCGCATTTTTCGTCCGGCTGGCTCTGGTACGGCAGCGGGGTCAGCTTGCGGTTGCCGATAAAGAACAGGTAACCGAGCATCTCCACTTCATTACGCTGCTGGCCGTCACCCAGCAGGGATGCGACGTTGACGCCCAGATGCTGGCCTAACAGATCCAGCATTGCGGCTTCGATGCCCGTCACCACGTGAATGGTGGTACGCAGGTCAAACGTTTGCAGACCACGACCGCCCGCATCGCGATCGGCAAAGGTGTTACGCACGCTGTTCAGAACGTTTTTGTATTCCCCCAGCGTTTTGCCCACCACCAGCGGAACGGCGTCTTCCAGCGTTTTACGGATCTTCTCCCCGCCCGGGATTTCACCCACACCGGTGTGCCCGGAGTTGTCCTTGATCACCACAATATTGCGGGTGAAGAACGGCGCGTGAGCGCCGCTCAGGTTCATCAACATGCTGTCATGTCCCGCGACGGGGATAATCTGCATGGAGGTGACTACAGGGGTAGAAAAAGTGCTCATCGTTCGATCCTTTTATCAGTGACGTCCAAAAACAGGGCGCTTACGGTCAAATGTCCAGCCGGGGATAAGGTACTGCATCGGGCCCGCGTCGTTGCGCGCGCCGCCCGGCAGTTTTTTATACGCTTCATGCGCCTTGTGGATCCGATCCCAGTCAAGCTCCACGCCCAGCCCCGGCGCATCCGGTACGGCGATGCTGCCGTTTTTGATTTCAAGTGGATTCCTGGTCAGGCGCGCTTCGCCTTCCTGCCAGATCCAGTGCGTATCAATGGCGGTCGGGTTGCCCGGTGCCGCCGCGCCAACGTGGGTAAACATCGCCAGCGAAATGTCGAAATGGTTATTGGAGTGGCAGCCCCAGGTGAGCCCCCAGTCATCGCACAGCTGCGCCACGCGCACCGCGCCGGAAAGGGTCCAGAAGTGCGGGTCCGCCAGCGGAATGTCCACCGCATTCAGCATCACCGCATGGCCCATTTCGCGCCAGTTGGTGGCGATCATATTGGTCGCGACCGGCAGCCCGGTGGCGCGTCGGAACTCCGCCATCACTTCGCGGCCGGAGAAACCCTGCTCCGCGCCGCACGGGTCTTCCGCGTAGGTCAGCACGTCGCCCAGCCCTTTACACAGCGCGATGGCTTCATCCAGCAGCCATGCGCCGTTCGGATCGACGGTGATGCGCGCCTCCGGAAAACGCTTTTTCAACGCGCGCACGCTGTCAATCTCCTGCTCGCCCGGCAGGACGCCGCCTTTCAGCTTGAAGTCCTTAAAGCCGTAGCGATCCTGCGCCGCTTCCGCCAGGCGCACTACCGCGTCGGCCGAAAGCGCCTCCTGGTGACGCAGGTGATACCACTCGTGGCTGCCCGGCGAGCGCTCCAGATACGGCAGATCGGTTTTCGTCCGGTCGCCAACATAGAACAGATAGCCCAGCACCGTTACCGCATCACGCTGTTTGCCAGGCCCCAGCAGCTCGCAGACCGGCACGTTCAGCGCCTTGCCGAGTAAATCGAGGAGAGCCGCCTCCAGGGCCGCCACCGCGTTAACGCGCAGCTCAAACGTCCAGGCGCCTTTTCCGAAGGTGTCAAAATCCGCCGACTGGTTACCCTTGTGCACTCGCTGAACCACCTTATTCAGGCGGGCGATTTCCTGCCCAACCACCTGCGGGACGGCATCGACCAGCGTCTGGTAAATCACCTCTCCGCCCGGCGCTTCACCCACGCCGGTATTGCCTGCGCTGTCGGTCAGCACCACGATATTACGGGTAAACCAGGCGTTATGCGCGCCCCCAATGTTGAGCAGCATGCTGTCCTGCCCCGCCACCGGGATAACCTTCATCTCAGTGATGACCGGGCTTGATTGCGTTGTCATCATCCGCGCTCCACGACAGGTTTGAGTTCGATACGCTTGATGTCGCCCACCAGTACCAGATAGCTGAGCACCGCTACCAGCGCATGGACACCAACGTAAATCAGCGCGCCATTGAAGGAGCCGGTGGTGCCGACGATGTAGCCGATCGCGATTGGGGTGACAATGCCGGAAATGTTGCCAAACATGTTGAACAGGCCGCCGCTCAGGCCGCTGATCTCTTTCGGCGCGGTATCTGCCATCACCGCCCAGCCCAGCGCGCCAATGCCTTTACCGAAGAAGGCCATCGCCATAAAGCCGATGATCATCCACTCCGCGCTGACGTAGTTGCAGAACACCATGGTCATGGAGAGCAGCATGCCGAGCACGATTGGCGTTTTACGCGCAATATTCAGCGAACCGGTACGGCGCATCAGCCAGTCGGAAATGACCCCGCCGAGCACACCACCCACGAAACCGCAGATGGCCGGAACGGAGGCGACGAAGCCCGCCTTCAGAATCGACATGCCGCGCGCCTGCACCAGGTAAACCGGGAACCAGGTGATGAAGAAGTAGGTCAAGGCGTTGATGCAGTACTGGCCGAGATAGATACCGATCATCATGCGTGTGCCGACGAGCTGTTTGATCTGCGCCCATTTCTGGCTGAACGGAACTTTGGCTTTTTGGGTTTTCTGATCCATGTTGATCAGCGCCCCGCCTTCAGCAATGTAGTCCAGCTCTTTCTTATTCACGCCCGGGTGCTGGTTCGGTTCGTGGATCACTTTCAGCCAGACAAAGCTGATAACGATCCCCAGTCCACCCATGAAGAAGAAGACGTGTGACCAGCCCACCTCGTGCGTCAGCCAGCCCATGATTGGGGCGAAAATAACCGTCGCGAAGTATTGCGCCGAGTTGAAGATGGCTACCGCCGTTCCCCTCTCCTGCGCCGGGAACCAGGCTGCCACAATGCGGCTGTTACCGGGGAAGGATGGCGCTTCCGCTAAGCCCACCAGGAAGCGGAGGGTAAAGAGCGCAATGATAATGCCGAAGCCGCTAAAGATATCGACGAAACCCTGCAGCAGGGTAAACATCGACCAGATAAAGATGGACCAGAAGTAGACCCGCTTGGAGCCGAAGCGGTCCAGCAGCCAGCCGCCAGGAATTTGGCCGATAACATAGGCCCATGAAAACGCGGAGAAAACATAACCCATACCAACCGGATCGAGCCCGATATCTTTTGCCATTTCAGAACCGGCAATCGACAGCGTCGCGCGGTCGCCGTAGTTAAAGGATGTGACGATAAACAGCATCACCACTATCCAGTAGCGAGCATTGGTGCGCTTTTCAGCGCTGCTCGCCGCCTGGCTTAATGTACTCATAGTTGCACTCCTGAATCATAGCTTTCGCCTGGTTCATTCTGTACGGCACCTGTAGGGTAATCAGAATGAGAGAGTTGTATTGGATCGTTTTGGTACGGCCTTGAGCCGTTTTATAGTGACGGGAAAAGTATATGAAGGAGTGACGCGTTCTCTCACCGTGCAAAAACACAGTATTGAAGGGTGTGTGAGAGGTTGTTTATGGCATAAGCCCAAGGAAGTGGAAGGTGGTTCACGGAATTGGGGTTTGGGACGGGCGGTATGGCCGGGTAGCGGCTACGCCTTACCCGGCCTGCGTGTCGTATCGTCAGGGTTATTTCAGCAGGGTTGCCCAGCGTTCAACCCACGGATTTGACTCGCTTTCTGGTTCAGGATGCTCACCGGCATCAATCAGCAACATTTCGCCGACGCGCTGAGCGCTCTGTTCCTGCAACAGCGCGTCGAACTGCTTGCCGCCGCCGCAGAAGTTAGCATAGGAGCTGTCACCCAGCGCGATGATGCCGTAACGCACGTCTGGCTGGTAGCCAAGCCGATCTTTTATCCCCTGGAAAAGCGGCATGATGCTGTCCGGCAGATCGCCCTGCCCCGTGGTAGACGTCACGATGAGGATGTAGTTGTCTTTGTATTTTTCCCAGTCCTCCAGCTGCGGATCTTCATAGACCGTCGCCTTATGGCCCTGATTTGCGAGGATCGCTTCCGCTTCCTCCGCCACCAGCAGCGAGTTGCCGTACATCGTGCCGACAAAAATGCCTACTTCAGCCATGCTTTGCTCCCGTAATTATTGCGCCTGCCGTTCATCCTGAACGTTGCCCGCGGCAAACTCAACCCTTTCATTTTCGGGGAGTTGTCCCAGCCAGCCAAACTGTGACAGCGCCTGCATCCAGACATCGTCCAGCCCCGCGCGGAGTGTCAGCGGTTCGCCGGTGAACGGGTGCGTCAGGCACAGCTCGCTGGCGTGCAGCATCAGCCGGTTACAGCCGAAGTGCTCTGCCGCGCTGCGGTTCTGGCGCAGATCGCCGTGCTTGCTGTCGCCGATGATTGGATGGCGCAGGTGCGCAAGGTGACGACGAAGCTGGTGCTTGCGCCCGGTTTTGGGCAAAAGCTCAACCAGGCTGTAGCGCGTGGTGGGAAATTTACCGGTCGCCACCGGCAGCTCGACGGTCGCCATCCCGCGATAATCGGTCACCGCTGGCTGCGGGCCTTTATCATCACGGGCAAACTTATCGGCGATTTTATCCAGTTCCTCCACCAGCGGATAATCAAGCGTGGCGGCGTCCGTCAGCCAGCCGCGCGCAATGGCGTGGTAGCGTTTCTGGATCTGGTGCTGTTCAAACTGCTGCGCCAGCAGGCGCCCGGCCTCACTGGACAGCCCCATCAGCAGCACGCCGGAGGTTGGCCGGTCCAGACGATGGGCGGTAAAGACGTGCTGACCGATCTGATCGCGCACGGTCTGCATGACCACGACCTTCTCATCGCGATCGAGCCAGCTTCTGTGCACCAGCCAGCCGGATGGCTTATTCACCGCCACGAGCCACTCATCCTGATACAGGATCTCAAGCGTCATGCATCGTCACCGGCGAAAAGCGCATCCAGCTTTTCCAGCTCCGCCAGCATCACTGCGCGCGCCGGGTGGGTCGCTTCCAGCGCCATTTCGTAATAAGGGGAGACGGCAAACGACTGTGGCAACGCGTGGCCACCTTCCAGCAGCGCGTGCATGCGCGGAAGTAATACCCACTGGAGCCACTCGAACGGGGCCAGGGTATCCAGACAAAACGGCTGGGTGCTGGCGAACGCTTCCGGCTGCGGCGCGTTATCCTGCCACAGCTGATGCTGGCGCATAAGGGCTTCGATGGCGTGCAGCTGTGCACGAACGCTATCGTGATGCGTCATAGTAACCTCAACTGAAAAACGGAATGGCGCGAAGCATAGCATTGCGGAAGTCAGAAATAAAAAAAGGGAGCACTGTAAAAACAGTGCTCCCGGTTCGTTTCGCAGCAATCCAGCTACAATACGTGCTCCCTGCTCATCCGTGACAACTTTTCCTGATGCCCGAAGGCCTGGTCATCCGTTTACCTTTTGCATCCTGCACACATCATCCTGACGCGTATGTTTCATCCTGAAACGTCCTGGCCATCCTGACCCACCGACCATCCTGACCGGCTCTCGTTCTCCTTCCTGGAGGTGTCCCTTACGCATCCTGCGTGCTCCACTTCGCTTCATCCTGAAGCCTTCCTGCGGCGTCATCCTGACGTGTTCCTGTTAAGAAACGCCATCATCCTGATGTTCGTTTCTCGTGTCGGCGTCCTGTCGACAGAGATAGAATCCGCTATTCTGCTTCGTCTTACAACCCACCCTGTAAGCAATGTAAGCCAGACGAAACGGGGGATATCGTTTAAGAAAAGCGCTAACCTGTTGAAACCGAAGTTAATATTATTCTGAAATCCCTAAGACAATACTAATTGTTTCGGCGATGTCTCACAGAGCGTGTAAGAGATCTCTCACACACACAGTAGCATCATGGATTACAGAAGCGGCTCAAGTCGGTTAAGGAAATCCGCAAGGGAAGGCGCGAGAACATCGCGATTGCGGGTGCCGAGCGTCTCTTTAATGACCTCGCCAGACAGATTGCAGACGGAAATAACGTCCAGTTCACTGTCGAGCGTCGCAATAAAGAGAGTCGGAGAGAGCTTAAGGCGTTTTTGCGTGACCAGGTGACCGATGAGGTTTTCCTGAACGCGCTGGAGATCGTCCTCGCTCCAGGTTTGCAGCAGCGTCAGCGGCTGCTCAGCAAAGCATGCGCTCATATCCCCGGCAAGCTGCGTGGTATAAAACGCATGAAGCGCAGGTTGTATCACAATGTCCATGGCGCGTTCAACCGCCTTTACGTTCTGCTCGCCGGTAAACGGTTTCGGCTGCCAGATAACGTAATCATCCTGTGAAGAGATAATGCACGGTGACGGCACGCCATGCAGTTCGGTACTTTGCGGCCACGTCCCCTGCTTTTCATGCCAGGCATCGCAATAGCGGGTCGTGAAGGTTGTCAGGGCATTTGCAGTTTCGATATCCACCGATTTCTCTCTTCTTGTAAGACAGGATAAACTCAGCCCTTAAGTGTACCTGTAAAGTGGCTATGAAACATGTCTTACGAAAATCATCAGGCGTTAACGGGCTTAACGCTGGGTAAATCGACCGATTACCGCGACACCTACGACGCAAGCCTGCTTCAGGGCGTGCCGCGCAGCCTGAACCGCGATCCGCTCGGACTGCACGCCGACGCGCTGCCGTTTGTCGGCGGCGACATCTGGACGCTGTATGAACTCTCCTGGCTGAACGCGCGCGGTCTGCCGCAGGTCGCCGTGGGCCACGTTGAGCTGGACTACGCCAGCGTGAACCTGGTCGAGTCCAAAAGCTTCAAGCTCTATCTCAACAGCTTCAACCAGACCCGATTCAACAGCTGGGACGACGTTCAGCAGACCCTTGAGCGGGATTTACGCGCCTGCGCGCAGGGGGACGTGTCCGTCTCGTTATACCGTCTGCATGAACTGGAGGGGCAGCCCATCGCCCATTTCCACGGCACCTGCATCGACGACCAGGATATTGAGATAGAGAGCTACGAATTCAGCGCCGACTACCTCGAAAACGCGGCGAGCGGAAAGATCGTGGAAGAGACGCTGGTCAGCCATCTGCTGAAATCCAACTGCCTTATCACCCACCAGCCGGACTGGGGCTCCGTTCAGATTCAGTATCGCGGCCCGAAAATTGACCGGGAAAAGCTGCTGCGTTACCTGGTGTCGTTCCGCCATCACAACGAGTTTCACGAGCAGTGCGTGGAGCGTATCTTTAACGATATTCAGCGTTTCTGCCGGCCAGAAAAGCTCAGCGTGTACGCCCGCTATACCCGCCGCGGCGGTCTGGATATCAACCCGTGGCGCACCAATACCGATTTTGTGCCTGCTACCGGACGGCTGGTGCGTCAGTAAGATAAATATTTTCACAATATGCGGGCGGTATTCCGCCCGAAGTGTTGTGAAACGTCATAAGCCAGGGCTATTGTAATCAACAGGGAAAGACGATAATCGTCCCATAAGGAGCTCACTTGATTACACATATTAGCCCGCTTGGCTCTATGGATATGTTGTCGCAGCTGGAAGTGGACATGCTTAAACGCACCGCCAGTAGCGACCTTTATCAACTGTTTCGTAACTGTTCACTTGCCGTACTGAACTCCGGAAGCCTGACCGACAACAGTAAAGAGCTGCTGTCCCGCTTCGAAAGTTTCGATATCAACGTGCTGCGCCGCGAGCGCGGCGTGAAGCTTGAGGTCATTAACCCGCCGGAAGAGGCGTTTGTTGACGGGCGTATTATTCGCTCCCTTCAGGCCAACCTGTTTGCCGTGCTGCGCGACATCCTGTTTGTTAACGGGCAGATCAGCAACGCCGGTCGTTTCCAGCATCTCGACCTGGAAAGCTCCGTTCATATCACCAACCTGGTCTTCTCCATTCTGCGTAACGCCCGCGCCCTGCACGTCGGCGAAGCGCCGAACATGGTCGTCTGCTGGGGTGGTCACTCCATTAACGAAACCGAATACCTGTACGCCCGCCGCGTGGGTAATCAGCTCGGTCTGCGCGAGCTGAACATCTGTACCGGCTGCGGCCCGGGAGCGATGGAAGCCCCCATGAAAGGTGCCGCGGTAGGCCATGCTCAGCAGCGCTATAAAGAGGGGCGTTTTATCGGCATGACCGAACCGTCCATCATCGCAGCGGAGCCACCTAACCCGCTGGTTAACGAACTGATTATCATGCCGGATATCGAAAAACGCCTTGAGGCGTTTGTCCGTATCGCTCACGGCATCATCATCTTCCCGGGCGGCGTCGGTACGGCGGAAGAGCTGCTTTACCTGCTGGGGATCCTGATGAACCCGGCCAATAAAGATCAGGTTCTGCCGCTGATCCTGACCGGGCCGAAAGAGAGCGCCGACTACTTCCGCGTGCTGGACGAGTTTATCGTTCACACCCTGGGGGAAGACGCGCGCCGTCACTATCGCATTATCATCGACGATGCCGCAGAAGTGGCGCGCCAGATGAAAAAAGCGATGCCGCTGGTGAAAGAGAACCGTCGTGATACCGGGGATGCCTACAGCTTTAACTGGTCCATCCGTATCGCACCGGACCTGCAAATCCCCTTCGAGCCGTCGCATGAGAACATGGCGAACCTGAAGCTCTACCCGGATCAGCCGGTAGAAGTGCTGGCTGCCGACCTGCGTCGCGCCTTCTCGGGCATCGTGGCGGGCAACGTTAAAGAGGTTGGGATCCGCGCGATTGAGGAGTTCGGGCCGTATAAGATCCACGGTGACCCGGAGATGATGCGCCGCATGGATGACATGCTGCAGGGCTTTGTGGCTCAGCACCGCATGAAGCTTCCGGGCTCTGCCTATATTCCGTGTTACGAAATCATCAAGTAACCCGTTTGCACCTTCCCCTCAGGCCGGATTGTCATCCGGCTTTTTTATTAGTGATGCAATTCATAGACATCTTTAATGCTATTAACAAATCCACCGCCAACGCAAACGATTACGTGGTTTTTGAAACCGTAAATAATTAGCCTTAATCAAAATTACCTGCCAGAAAATCCTAAAAACCCATTTCTTTTCAGCGAAAGACACCTATCTCGCGGGACAGCCTTTTCGAAAACATGTCGTTAATGGTAGCCTTCGCGCCCGTAAATCCTCTTTGACGTTTTTTTAACAGATAAATGGACTAAATATGCCCACTTCATAAGTGGATTATTGCATTTGGGATCGCGATCACTGATAGATTCATAACTAGAATGTATCTTTCCGCCCGCCAATAGTTACGGGCAAAAATTATTAAAAAACCGTCACTGAACGAATTTCATATTACCGTCAGGCACTTTTTCATCGGATTTGACTAAAAACCTGACAATTTGCTTCCTCCAGGAGATACAGATGGAAACCACTCAAACCAGCACCGTTGCTTCGATTGAATCCCGAAGCGGTTGGCGCAAAACGGATACCATGTGGATGCTTGGCCTTTACGGCACGGCAATCGGCGCTGGTGTACTGTTCCTTCCTATCAACGCGGGTGTCGGCGGTCTGATTCCGCTGATCATCATGGCCATCATCGCCTTCCCGATGACCTTCTTTGCACACCGCGGTCTGACCCGCTTCGTGCTGTCCGGTAAAAACCCGGGCGAAGACATCACTGAAGTCGTTGAAGAACACTTCGGCGTTGGCGCAGGTAAGCTGATTACCCTGCTCTACTTCTTCGCGATTTACCCCATTCTGCTGGTTTATAGCGTGGCTATTACCAACACCGTTGAAAGCTTCATGATGCACCAGCTGCAGATGACCCCGCCGCCGCGCGCGATCCTGTCCCTGATCCTGATTGTCGGTATGATGACCATCGTCCGCTTCGGCGAGCAGATGATCGTGAAAGCGATGAGCGTGCTGGTATTCCCGTTTGTTGCTGCCCTGATGCTGCTGGCGCTGTACCTGATCCCACAGTGGAACGGCGCGGCGCTTGAAACGCTGTCCCTGAGCAGCGCATCCGCGACCGGTAACGGCCTGCTGCTGACCCTGTGGCTGGCAATCCCGGTAATGGTGTTCTCCTTCAACCACTCGCCAATCATCTCCTCCTTCGCGGTTGCGAAGCGTGAAGAGTACGGCAATGGCGCAGAGAAGAAGTGCTCCAGCATCCTGGCTCGCGCCCACATTATGATGGTACTGACCGTGATGTTCTTCGTGTTCAGCTGCGTGCTGAGCCTCTCCCCGGCAGACCTGGCGGCGGCGAAAGAGCAGAACATCTCTATTCTGTCTTACCTGGCAAACCACTTTAACGCACCGCTGATTGCGTGGATGGCGCCTATTATCGCGATTATCGCTATCACCAAATCCTTCCTGGGCCACTATCTGGGCGCACGTGAAGGCTTCAACGGTATGGTGATTAAATCTCTGCGCGGTAAAGGCAAGAGCATTGAAATCAACCGACTGAACAAAATCACTGCGCTGTTCATGCTGGTGACCACCTGGGCGGTAGCCACCCTGAACCCAAGCATTCTGGGTATGATTGAAACCCTGGGCGGCCCGATTATCGCGATGATTCTGTTCCTGATGCCGATGTACGCGATTCAGAAAGTGCCTGCGATGCGTAAATACAGCGGCCACATCAGCAACGTGTTCGTTGTTGTGATGGGTCTGATTGCCATCTCCGCCATTTTCTACTCGCTGTTCAGCTAAGACCTCCTGCGCCGTCCTCGGGCGGCGCACTCCTCCCCTCTGACTGAAGCAATGGACGCATCATGATTAGCGTATTCGATATCTTCAAAATCGGTATTGGTCCTTCCAGCTCTCACACCGTCGGGCCAATGAAAGCCGGTAAACAATTCACGGATGACTTGATTGCACGCGGCATTTTGCACGACATCACCCGCGTGGTTGTCGATGTATACGGTTCCCTTTCCCTGACCGGTAAAGGCCACCATACCGATATTGCCATTATCATGGGGCTGGCGGGTAATCTGCCGGATACCGTTGATATAGATGCAATACCTGGCTTTATCCAGGACGTGAACACCCACGGTCGTTTGCTGCTGGCGAACGGCGAACACGAGGTTGAATTCCCGGTTGACCACTGCATGAATTTCCATGCGGACAACCTGTCGCTGCACGAAAACGGTATGCGTATTACCGCGCTGGTCGGCGATAAAGCGGTTTACAGCCAGACGTATTACTCCATCGGCGGCGGCTTTATCGTTGACGAAGACCATTTTGGTCAAACCAACAGTTCCGCCGTCGACGTGCCGTACCCGTACAAAAACGCGGCCGATTTACAGCGTCACTGTCGGGAGACGGGCCTTTCCCTCTCCGGCCTGATGATGAAAAACGAGCTGGCCCTGCACAGCAAAGAGGAGCTGGAACAGCACTTCGCTAACGTCTGGGAGGTGATGCGCAGCGGTATCGAGCGCGGGATCACCACCGAAGGCGTGCTGCCGGGCAAGCTGCGCGTACCGCGTCGAGCGGCCGCGCTGCGCCGCATGCTGGTCAGCACCGACAAAACCACCACCGACCCGATGGCCGTCGTTGACTGGATCAACATGTTTGCGCTGGCGGTGAACGAAGAGAACGCCGCGGGTGGCCGCGTGGTCACCGCGCCAACCAACGGCGCGTGCGGTATCGTTCCGGCGGTGCTGGCGTATTACGACAAGTTCATCCGTGAAGTAAACGCAAACTCACTGGCGCGCTATATGCTGGTGGCCAGTGCGATTGGCTCACTGTACAAGATGAACGCCTCCATTTCCGGCGCGGAAGTGGGCTGTCAGGGTGAAGTGGGCGTAGCCTGCTCTATGGCGGCGGCGGGGCTGGCCGAACTGCTGGGCGCAAGCCCTGCGCAGGTGTGCATTGCGGCGGAAATCGGCATGGAACATAACCTGGGGCTGACCTGCGACCCGGTCGGCGGACAGGTACAGGTGCCGTGCATCGAGCGTAACGCTATCGCCTCTGTGAAAGCGGTCAACGCGGCCCGTATGGCGCTGCGCCGCACCAGCGAGCCGCGCGTCTGCCTCGACAAGGTTATCGAAACCATGTACGAAACCGGTAAGGACATGAACGCCAAATACCGCGAAACCTCCCGCGGCGGCCTGGCGATGAAGATCGTTACCTGCGACTAAGCCGCTCTGGAAGCCTCGTTTTGCGAGGCTTCTTCCTCTTTTCCCCGCTGCGAATAGTTTCCCTCTCCTGACAATGTTACCCTTCACCCATTAGACAGAAGGGAGATTATCTGTGGCCGTTCATTTGCTTATCGTCGATGCACTTAACCTGATTCGCCGCATCCATGCGGTCCAGGGCACCCCCTGCAAGGACACCTGTTTACACGCGCTGGAACAGCTTATCCGCCATAGCGAACCCACCCATGCCGTTGCCGTATTCGACGACGAGGCCCGCAATACCGGCTGGCGGCACCAGCGCCTGCCGGACTACAAGGCCGGACGCGCCCCCATGCCGGGCGATCTCCACGCTGAAATGCCCGTTATTCGCGCGGCCTTTGAGCAGCGCGGCGTGCCGTGCTGGGGCGCGCACGGCAACGAAGCTGACGATTTAGCCGCAACGCTGGCGGTCAAAATCGCGAGCGCCGGGCATCAGGCCACTATCGTTTCAACCGATAAAGGCTACTGCCAGCTGCTCTCTCCGACAATCCGCATCCGCGACTACTTTCAGAAGCGCTGGCTGGACGCGCCGTTTATTGCCGGTGAGTTTGGCGTCTCGCCTGAGCAGCTGCCGGATTACTGGGGGCTAGCAGGCATCAGCAGCTCTAAGGTTCCGGGTGTTGCCGGTATTGGGCCAAAGAGCGCCGCGCAGCTGCTGACGGATTTTCAGAGTCTGGAAGGGATTTACGCCAGGCTGGATGAGGTACCGGAAAAGTGGCGCAAGAAGCTGGAGGCGCATAAAGAGATGGCGTTTACCTGCCGGGATGTGGCGACGCTGCAGACGGATTTACGGCTGGACGGGAATTTGCAGCAGTTAAGGTTAGAGCGGTAATGTACTACCTCTCCCCAAAGGGGTGAGGGGGAAAAGGCAGCACTAAGGATTCCCCTCTCCCCTTTGGGGAGAGGGTTAGGGTGAGGGGTAAGGTAAAGCTATCGCTCGTCGCGACGCCCACCCACAGCGGCCCACCAGCGACGAATGTGTACCGTCACCTCTTCGCGGTCGTGATAAAGCTGACGCGCCTGGATCTCGACGTTAATGCCGTGTTCATCCATCTGCTCCTGGATGTAGGCCAGGTTCTGAGAAACCTCTTCGTAGCGCTTTTTCATTGGCAGCTTGAGGTTGAAAATCGTCTCACGACACCAGCCGTTTACCAGCCAGGAGGCCATCAGCGCCGCCACTTTCGCCGGTTTCTCTACCATGTCGCACACCATCCAGGAGATGTTGTTGCGGTTCGGGCGATAGCGGAAACCGTCCTCACGCAGCCAGGTCACCTGTCCGGTATCCATCAGGCTTTGCGCCATCGGGCCGTTGTCCACGGACGACACCCACATGTTGCGTTTTACCAGCTGATAGGTCCAGCCGCCGGGGCACGCTCCCAGATCGACCGCGTACATGCCGTTTGCCAGGCGCTCGTCCCACTCATCCGCCGGGATAAAGACGTGGAACGCCTCTTCCAGCTTCAGGGTTGAACGGCTCGGCGCATCCGCCGGGAAGCGCAAACGCGGGATCCCCATAAAGAACGGCGAGTTATTGGTGGTGTAGGAGTAACCGGCATAGCAGCAGCCTGGTGCAATAAAGAAGATATGCACAACCGGACGCTTTGGCGTTTCGTAGTTCGTCAGCACGCCCGCATCACGCAGCGCTGCGCGCAGCGGCACGGTGAACTTACGGCAGAACTTCATCAGCTCTTTGCTTTCGTTGGTGTCGGCCACCTCAACGCGCAAATCGCCGCCCTTCTCCACCACGCCCTGTAACATGCCCACAATCGGCGTGATGCGGTCTTCCGGCGGAAGATCCTTCAGCAGCTCGCCGGCAACGAACATCTGGCGGGCGAAGATCAGCGAGCTGAACGGCAGCTCACGCGCCAGCCTGTCGGCATCATCAGGCTGATAGCATTCAAATACCACGTAGCCCGCGTTCTCTTTGACGCGAGCAAATCCGAAGACTTCACGCTTCGCCGCTTTATCGGTGATTTCCGCGGCGCACTCTTTCTCAAACCCCGGGCGACAATATAAAACAACCTTATTCATGAACAACGCCCTTGCGTTTCAGACGGATGGCTCCGATAAACATTAATACCCAACCCGCCAGGAAGCTGAAGCCGCCGACGGGTGTAACAAACGCCCACAGGCGTAAATGCGACAGCGCCAGACAGTAGAGGCTGCCGCTGAACAGTACGGTACCCAGCGCCAGGAAGACGCTGCTCCAGTAAAACCAGATGCTGATGCGGCGCTGCATCGCCACCGCCAGCCCAAAAATCGCCAGCGTGTGGAATGCCTGATACTCAAGGCCGGTCTGGATCCAGCCCATCTCCACAACGCCCAAAGACTTGCTTAACACATGCGCGCCAAACGCGCCCAGAGCTACAAAAATAAAGCCACTCACCGCGGCGAAAATCAGCATGAATCGGCTGGTCATGTTTATGTCCTGAAGTGATGCGTGCCCGGCACACAAAAGTTATTGTTCATACCTGAAGCGGAATTTTTCTTGCTCGCTTGCCGCTTTCGCCAGTATCCACTGCCGGAAAGCGGCTATTTTACCCAGTTCTGCCTGACTGTCATGACAAACCAGATAAAACGCATTCTTGCTGACCAGAACATCATTAAATGGGCAAACCAGTCGGCCTGCCTCAATTTCGGACTGCGCCATGACGTTATTGGCCAGCGCTACGCCCTGCCCGTGAATGGCAGCCTGTAGCACCATCGCACTGTGGCTAAAGATGGGCCCCTGCTGCACGTTTATATGGTTAAGACCTAATTGGCGGGTATAAGTTTGCCAGTCACGGCGCGAAGCATCGTGCAAAAGCGTATGTTGCGCCAGATCGGCGGGCGTTTTAAGCGCTTTATCGCCCGTCAGCAGCAGCGGCGAGCAGACCGGCAGCAGATATTCTGCGTATAATTTCTCCACGCGCAAGCCCGGCCAGTTACCGCGACCGTAAAAAATTGCCACGTCTACATCATCCGCCAGCTTGTCTTCCTGACGGTCGACAGCCTGGATCCTTACGTCGATTCCCGGATAAGTTGAGTTAAAGCTTGAGAGCCTCGGCACCAGCCACTGAATGGCAAAACTGGGCAATAAACTGACGGTCAGCGCCCCTTTTGCACTTCGGGCCTGCAGTTTGCGAGTGGCTTCCGTAAGCTGGGAAAAAATCTCTTTAATATCCTGAAAATAGCTCTGTCCCTCTTCGGTCAACAGCAACGACCGGTTGCGGCGACGGAACAGCTTCAGGCCCAGAAAATCCTCCAGAGACTTGATTTGATGACTTACTGCGGCCTGCGTCACAAAAAGCTCATCGGCTGCGCGGGTGAAGCTAAGGTGACGTGCTGCTGCATCAAAAACACGTAATGCATTAAGGGGTGGCAATCGCTTGGACATGGTTATCTGGCTTAGATGTTAACGAGATTTAACATATAGGAAACAACGTTTAACCTATTAGTTTTTTTTATCTGAGCCATTATAATTTGTCCGTTGAGGAACTACCAGCAAATACCTATAGTGGCGTCACTTCCTGAGCCGGAACGAAAAGTTTTTTTGGAATGCGTGTTCTGAAGGGCTTTTGGCTTACGGTTGTGATGTTGTGTTGTTGTGTTTGCAATTGGTCTGCGATTCAGACCACGGTAGCAACGCTACCAATTTTTCACTTCCTGTACATTTACCCTGTCTGTCCATAGTGATTAATGTAGCACCGCCAACTTGCGGTGCTTTTTTTTGCCTGAGATCTGTTAATGCTCGATCTCTTTCATCTCTTTCACGTCCGTGCGGTTAATCTGCTGCTTGTTCCCGTTAGCATCTTTGTATGAAATCATACCGGTATCATTATCGGTTGTCGGTTTCCCTTCAGAGACGATAGATCGACCATCGTTGGTATGCATTACGTAGTTATTACCAGAACAGGCGCTCAGGGCAAAGGTCAACGCACAGGCAGAAATGATTGCAGCTGTCTTTTTCATGATTATTCTCCTTTAGCAATTAATGCTATTCAAACCTCGATTTATAACAGGCTAAAACATCCGCCTAACACTATTTAGCATAACCTGCTTTTTCAGACTCGCCAGGATAAGCAGACAAATCTGATAGATATCAACTTCCTTGCCCTGCCGCTGAAATTGCGCGACGATCGCAGGATCGATATGAGGAATGCCATGAACGCTTTCAGTCCCGCGCAGTTTCGCGCACAGTTTCCCGCGCTGGCCGATGCCGGCATTTACCTTGATAGCGCCGCCACGGCCCTTAAACCGCAGGCGGTGATTGAGGCAACCCGCCAGTTTTACAGCCTGAGCGCCGGGAGCGTGCACCGCAGCCAGTATGCCGAAGCCCGCCGCTTAACGGCGCAATACGAAGCCGCACGCGACCAGGTCGCGCGCCTGATCAATGCCGACAGCGGTAAGAATATCGTCTGGACGCGGGGCACTACCGAAGCCATTAATATGGTGGCGCAATGCTACGCGCGTCCGCTGCTGCGGGCTGGAGATGAAATTATCGTCAGCGAGGCGGAACATCACGCCAACCTGGTGCCGTGGCTTATGGTGGCTGAACAAACGGGAGCGCGGGTGGTGAAGCTCCCGCTGGGTGCAGACCTTGTGCCGGACGTAGCGCGTCTGCCTGAGCTGATCACTGCGCGCAGCCGCATTCTGGCGCTGGGGCAGATGTCCAACGTCACCGGCGGCTGCCCCGATCTGGCTCGCGCCATCGAGATTGCCCACGCCAGCGGCGTGGTGGTGATGGTCGACGGCGCGCAGGGGATAGTGCATTTCCCCGCTGACGTGCAGGCGCTGGATATCGACTTCTACGCCTTCTCGGGGCACAAACTGTACGGCCCAACCGGGATCGGCGCGCTGTACGGCAAACCCGAGCTGCTGGCCCGGATGACGCCGTGGCTCGGTGGCGGCAAGATGATAACCGAAGTATCCTTCGACGGCTTTAAAACCCAGGAGGTGCCTTACCGCCTGGAAGCCGGTACGCCAAACGTGGCCGGAGTCATCGGCCTGAGCGCCGCGATCGAATGGCTGGCGGAAACCGACGTGGTTCAGGCAGAAAGCTGGAGCCGTGGCCTGGCGACGCTGGCTGAGGAGGAGCTTAAAAAACGGCCCGGCTTCCGTTCGTTCCGCGTGCAGGATTCCAGCCTGCTCGCCTTCGATTTCGCGGGGGTGCACCATAGCGATATGGTGACGCTGCTTGCCGGGTACGGCATAGCCCTGCGCGCCGGACAGCACTGCGCACAGCCGCTGCTGGCGGCTCTGGGCGTGAGCGGTACGCTGCGCGCCTCTTTTGCCCCCTACAACACTAAAAGTGACGTCGACGCGCTGGTTGCCGCCGTTGACCGCGCCATTGAATTACTGGTGGATTAATGACGAGTTCAGCTTTAGCCGGACACCCATTCGGCTCCGTTATTACCGAAGAGACGCTAAAACAGACCTTCGCCCCGCTCACGCAGTGGGAAGATAAATACCGTCAGCTGATCCTGCTGGGTAAACAGTTGCCCGCGCTTTCGGACGATCTGAAATCGCAGGCGAAAGAGATCGCAGGCTGCGAGAACCGCGTCTGGCTTGGGTTTAGCGTATCCGGTGAGAAATTGCATTTCTTTGGCGACAGCGAAGGACGCATCGTTCGCGGCCTGCTGGCGGTGCTGTTGACCGCGGTCGAAGGAAAAAGCGCCGCGGAGCTGCTGGCGCAGTCACCGCTGGCGCTGTTCGATGAGCTGGGACTGCGCGCGCAGCTTAGCGCCTCGCGCGGACAGGGGTTAATCGCGCTCAGCGACGCGGTACAGGACGCCGCGCGTCAGGTTCAGGCCTGACGCTCCGCCTTCGCCATCATCTTCTTCAGGGCGTGAGAGACCGCCACAAACCCGAAGGTGGCAGTCACCATCGTGGCTGCCCCAAAACCTGAGGCGCAATCCATCCGCTTCGGTCCTTCCGCCGTGCTTTTCATCGCACAGACCGAGCCGTCCGCCTGCGGATACACCAGCGCTTCGGTGGAGAACACGCAGTCAACGCCCAGCTTGCCCTTGCTGTTTTTCACGACGTTGAAGTCGCTTTTTAGGCGCTCGCGCAGCTTAGCGGCCAGCGGATCCTGAATGGTTTTCGCCAGATCCGCCACCTGGATCTGCGTCGGATCGATTTGCCCGCCCGCCCCGCCGGTGGTCACCAGCGGCACCTTATAGCGACGGCAGTAAGCGATCAGCGCCGCTTTCGGGCGCACGCTGTCGATGGCGTCAATAACGTAGCTGTAGCCTTTGCTTATGTACTCCGCGACGTTATCCGCCGTCACGAAGTCGTCAATCACCGTCACGCGGCACTCCGGGTTGATCAGACGAATACGCTCCGCCATCACCTCAGACTTCGCCAGGCCGACGCTATCACGCAGGGCGTGAATTTGACGGTTAGTGTTAGTGACGCAAACATCATCCATATCAATCAACGTGATTGCGCCAATGCCGGTTCTCGCCAGCGCTTCTGCCGCCCAGGAGCCGACGCCGCCAATGCCCACTACGCACACGTGCGCATCCGCGAACAGCTGCAGGGCTTTTTCACCGTATAACCGTGCCGTGCCGCCGAATCGCTGGCGCCAGGCATCGCTGATTACCACAGACATAAAACCTCAGATGTAAAAAGGGTGAGGTTTTCCTCACCCTGAACCCTAATCCGTATTGCGCTCAGAATACCACAATCAGCCGCTGAATACGTTTCCGGTGCCCGGCGCGGTCTTCAGCACCCATACGCGTCCGTAGTGGTTATACCAGCCTGCGCGATGGCCGGCATCCGGGCCAATGCCCTGATAGATATCAAAGTGCTGCCCTTTGATCGCCCCGCCAACGTCCAGCGCCACCATCAGACGCAGCTCGTACTTGCCGTTGAACTTGCCGTTGTTATCGAGCAGAGGAACTTCCGCCAGCAGCGTGGTGCCCGCAGGAATGATAGAACGATCCGACGCTACCGACGCACGGCCAATCAGCGGTACGGCGCTCGCCCCCTTCACCGGCGCGAAGTTCTGCGGTTTGAAGAAAACAAACGATGGGTTCTGCTCAAGCAGTTCACGCACTTCGGCTTCGCTGTGCTTTTCGCCCCACTCGCGGATCGCCTGCATCGACATATCTTCTCTCTTCACTTCGCCACGGTCGATGAGCACCTTACCGATGCTGCGGTAGGCGTGGCCGTTCTTGCCGGCATAGCTAAAGAAGTTAAGCGGCGAACCGTCGCCAAAATCGATATAGCCGCTGCCCTGCACGTCCATGATGAAGTTATCCATCAGGGAGTTGCTGTAGGCCAGGACATAGTTTTCGCTTAGCGCACCGGCGTAGATTTCGGCGCGTGACGGCAGACGACCGCGTTTTGGCGGCATGCGGTAAATCGGATACTGGAATTCACCCTGACGCGTGTGTCGCGCCTGGACAACCGGGGTGTAGTAACCGGTAAACTGAACGTTACCGTAGTTATCCGCCCCTTCCATCTGCCACGCGTCAATACCAAACTGGCGCATATTGCGGGTATCGCCGCCCGCGCGCAGCCAGTCCTGGACGGCGCTATAAACGTTGTTTTGCGAACTGTATAAACGCGGAGACGCTTTGCGGATCTGGTAGACCTGCTCGGAGAAATCCCCGGCATTGATCGGTGCACCCACGGCATCTGGCTGGTTAACTAACGAGAAAGGCTGGGATAACTTCCCGTCTTTATACTGTTGACCGCGATCGGTCGGTTTGGAGGAGCAGGCCGCAAGAATAGCTACCATTGCGCCTGCCATCAGATACTTCGCCCAACGTCCTTTCATTATATCTCGTCTTTTAGTTGCCCAATTCCGCGTGATGAAGATAACAAACCCACCGTGCTAATGAAATGCAATCGCCTTCCCTTTGGCAAATTCTGGACAAAAAATAGTCCAAAGTGGCTATTACCGTTCATTTTGCATACAAAATAATGAATTATGTGAAAAAGGGGTTGCATCACAAACCTATCCGAGTATAGTGCGCTTCCACGGACGCGGGGTGGAGCAGCCTGGTAGCTCGTCGGGCTCATAACCCGAAGGTCGTCGGTTCAAATCCGGCCCCCGCAACCAATTAAAATTTGATGAAGTATCTTCTACGACTGTAGAAAGACGGACGCGGGGTGGAGCAGCCTGGTAGCTCGTCGGGCTCATAACCCGAAGGTCGTCGGTTCAAATCCGGCCCCCGCAACCAATCAAAATTTGAGAAGTATCTTCTACGACTGTAGAAAGACGGACGCGGGGTGGAGCAGCTTGGTAGCTCGTCGGGCTCATAACCCGAAGGTCGTCGGTTCAAATCCGGCCCCCGCAACCAATACTTCTAAAACATTAAACACCCTTCCGGGTGTTTTTTTGTATCTGTAGCTTATATAAATGCCGGGCAACTTACCCGGCCTGATGATTTATCCTCGCCGCGCCAGCGTTTCTCCGTCGGAGAAATAGGCCCTGATCCCCGCCAGAATTGACTCCGCCACTTCCTGCTGGAATTTAGCCGTCTTGAGCTTGCGTTCCTCTTCCACGTTACTGATAAACGCGGTTTCGACCAGAATGGACGGGATATCCGGCGCTTTCAGTACCGCAAATCCGGCCTGCTCGACGCTGTTCTTGTGCAGCTTATTGACGCGGCCCAGCTTGCCCAGCACCGCTTTACCGAACTTCAGGCTGTCGGTAATGGTTAGCGACTGCACCATATCGAACATCGTATGGTCGACATAGCGGTCACCGCTTTTGCTTACGCCACCGATTAAATCCGAGGCGTTCTGCGTGTCCGCCAGGTACCTTGCGGCGGTACTGGTCGCCCCTTTCGTTGACAGGGCAAATACGGAAGATCCGCTCGGCTGACGGCTGGTAAAGGCATCCGCGTGGATAGATACAAACAGATCCGCGCGCTGCTTCTGCGCTTTCGCCACGCGGACCTTCAGCGGGATGAACACGTCTTCGTTGCGCGTCATATAGGCGCGCATGTTGCCTTCTTTGTCGATTAACGCCTTCAGACGACGGGCAATTTGCAGCACCACATCCTTTTCGCGGGTGTGGTATTTCCCCACCGCGCCGGAGTCTTCGCCCCCGTGGCCGGGATCGAGCATGATCACAATCGGACGATCGCGTCCCGCCTTGCCCGGCTGCGGCCCGCTTTGCGCAGGCGGTACCTGCCGCTGGAGATCGCCTTTGTTGTAATCCTCCAGCAGGGCGAGGAGCGGATCCTGAATATCCGTCGCATTCGACGGATAGAGATCCATCACCAGTCGCTCCTTGAACGTCGCAACCGGTGCGAGTGCAAAGAGCTGCGGTTTTACGTTCTGCTTCAGCTCAAACACCATGCGCACGGTTTGCGGATCGAACTGCCCGACGCGCGCCGATTTAATAAACGGATCGTCGCCGCGGATCTGCGCCGCCATGCCCTTAAGCACGGAGTTGAGATTTACACCTTCGAGATCAACCACCACACGTTCAGGATTGCTGAGGGCAAATTGCTTGTATTTCAGCACGCGGTTGGACTCGACCGTCACGCGCGTATAGGTCGACGACGGCCAGACGCGCACCGCGACTACCTGGCTTGTGGCGGCAAGACCCACCTGGCTGACGCTAAGCAACCACATCGCCCCGGCCCCTTTTAACAGGCGGCGGCGGCTTATTGCTGAATTGGATCCCGACATGCTTCTCCCGAGCAAGAAATCTGATTAATGAACAAAACGCCCAAATTGACCGAAAACTTTAACGAATGACGCATAAGCTGTCATCTATAAAAGGGTAAACATTCAAACGTTAACGCACGGATTACTTATTATTTTCTGTGGGTCGCAGAAAATTTAGGCTTGCACACGCGGCCACAATCGAATAAAAATACAGAAATTACGAATAAACATTCATTAAGGGTTGTGTCATGGTGAAGGAACGTAGAACCGAACTGGTCCAGGGATTCCGCCATTCTGTTCCCTATATCAACACCCATCGCGGAAAAACGTTTGTCATTATGCTGGGTGGCGAAGCCATTGAGCACGAAAACTTTTCCAGCATCGTCAATGACATCGGCCTGTTGCATAGCCTGGGCATCCGGCTGGTCGTGGTGTATGGCGCGCGCCCGCAGATCGAAGCTAACCTCGCGGCCCATCACCATGAGCCGATTTACCATAAACATACCCGCGTAACGGATGCGAAAACCCTCGAGCTGGTCAAACAGGCGGCCGGTTTGCTGCAGCTGGATATCACCGCCCGGCTGTCGATGAGCCTGAATAATACGCCGTTGCAGGGCGCGCATATCAACGTGGTGAGCGGCAATTTTATCATTGCCCAGCCGCTCGGCGTGGACGATGGCGTGGATTACTGCCACAGCGGCCGCATTCGTCGTATCGATGAAGAGGCCATTCACCGCCAGTTAGACAACGGCGCGATCGTTCTGATGGGGCCGGTTGCCGTCTCCGTCACGGGCGAAAGCTTTAATCTGACGTCAGAAGAGATTGCCACCCAGCTGGCCATCAAGCTGAAAGCGGAAAAGATGATCGGCTTTTGCTCCTCGCAGGGAGTCGTGAATGATGAAGGCGTTATCGTCCCCGAACTCTTCCCGAATGAAGCCCAGGCGCGCGTCGAAGCGCTGGAAGCACAGGGCGATTACTACTCCGGAACCGTGCGTTTTCTGCGCGGTGCCGTTAAAGCGTGCCGCAGCGGCGTGCGTCGTAGCCACCTGATCAGCTATCAGGAAGACGGCGCGCTGCTGCAGGAACTGTTCTCCCGGGACGGTATCGGCACGCAGATCGTAATGGAGAGCGCCGAGCAGATCCGCCGCGCGACGATCAACGATATCGGCGGCATTCTGGAGTTGATCCGTCCGCTGGAGCAACAGGGCATTCTGGTTCGCCGCTCCCGCGAGCAGCTGGAGATGGAGATCGACAAGTTCACCATTATTCAGCGCGATAACCTGACCATTGCCTGTGCGGCGCTTTACCCGTTCCCGGAGGAGCAGATTGGGGAAATGGCGTGCGTCGCCGTGCACCCCGATTACCGCAGCTCCTCGCGGGGCGAGCTGCTGCTCGAACGCGTGGCGGCGCAGGCGCGCCAGATGGGGCTGAGCAAGCTGTTTGTGCTCACCACGCGCAGCATTCACTGGTTCCAGGAGCGCGGCTTTACGCCGGTAGACATTGATTCGCTGCCGGAAAGCAAGAAAGAGATGTACAACTATCAGCGCCGCTCGAAGGTGCTGATGGCCGACCTGGGATGACGGACTACCCTCTCCTCCCGGAGAGGGCGCTCGCTCAGACAGATTCAAATATCGCGCTCAGTCCGCTTCTGCGCTCGGTACGGGTGGCAATCGCCTGTACCAGCACGCGTTCATCCGTATACAGCGAGAGGCGCTGGCGCGCGCGGGTAATGGCGGTATAGACCAGCTCGCGGGTCACCACCGGCGAAAGCTGTGTCGGCAGGATCAGCGCCGCGTGGTTGAACTCGGAGCCCTGCGATTTGTGTACCGTCATCGCCCACGCCGTTTCATGTTCTGGCAGGCGGCTCGGCTGTACGGACTTCACGCTGCCATCCGGCAGCTGGAACCAGACGCGCAGCCCGTTACCGCGATCGAGCGCAATCCCGATATCCCCGTTGAACAGGCCCAGCGCGCTGTCGTTGCGCGAAATCATCACTGGCCGGCCTTCATACCACCGCGAATGCGGCTGTCGGTGAATTTTGCGTTTCTGCACCAGCAGCTGCTCCAGCCTGTCGTTCAGGCCCGCAACGCCAAACGGCCCTTCCCGCAAGGCGCACAGAAGCTGGTACTCACCAAATGCGGCAATGACCTGCTCAGGATCGCTGCGCTGCTGCACGCGGCTCAGGAAATGCTGATATCCCTGAAGAGCGTCCTCAAGCATGGCCTGGTACTCTTCCCCGCTTTGCAGCGATTTCTTTTCAATATCGGTGAAGGTGCCGTCAAACACCGTGCGCGTGGTATGCCGATCCCCACGGTTGACTGCCGCTGCCAGCTGGCCAATGCCGGAGTCGCTACCGAAACGGTAGCTTTTTTGCAGCAGGCACAGGCTGTCGCGTAGCGCACCCGCAACCGGCGTAGTGTCCGGCTCAAGGGAACAACCTGTCAGACGAGCCAGCTCCTGCGCCCGCGCGGGGGTATAACCGTAGCTGGCGTAGGTGCAGATATCCCCCAGCACCGCCCCGGCCTCAACGGAGGCGAGCTGGTCACGGTCGCCCAGGAAAATCACGCGCGCATGCGGCGGCAGGGCGTCGATCAGGCGCGACATCATGGTCAGGTCAATCATGGAGGCTTCATCCACCACCAGCACGTCCAGATGCAGGGGGTTCCCGGCATGGTAGCGCAGCCGCTGGCTACCCGGCTGTGCGCCGAGCAGCCGGTGTAAGGTGCTGGCTTCTCCCGGGAACAGCGCGAGCTGCTCCTGCGTCAGCGGCAGCCGCTGCAGCGCACCACCCAGCGATTCGGTCAGACGCGCCGCCGCCTTCCCGGTGGGCGCAGCGAGACGAATACGGCACCGCTGCTCGCCAGAGAGCTGAATCAGCGCTGCCAGCAGCTTTGCCACGGTCGTGGTTTTACCGGTCCCCGGCCCGCCGGAAATCACCGAGATCCGCCGCGTCAGGGCAACGGCCGCCGCCACTTTCTGCCAGTCTGTTACTTCGCCAGAGTTGAACAGCACGTCCAGCGTCTGGCGAAGCTGCGCTTCGTCACAGGGGAGCGGCGCATTGGTCTCGCTAAAGAAGCGGGCAACGGTCAGCTCGTTTCGCCACAGGCGGTTCAGATACAAGCGCTCTCCCGTCAGGATCAGCGGCGCCTGGTTTTCTCCCGGCCCGACGGCCGACGATTCGCGCAAAATATTTTGCCAGTCCACCGCCTCTCCCAGCAGCGCAAAGCAGGACTGGAGGACAGGCGGCATTTTCTCGTCACACTTCAGGCGCGAGAGCGGCAGGCAGACGTGGCCCTCCCCGGCGTCTTTACTCAACAGCGCAGCGGCAAGCATCACGGCGGGCTGGTCAGCGGCAATCATCATGGCAAACTGCACATCCAGCTGACGCAGCACGCGTTGCTCTACCGCCTCCAGCAATAGTTCCTGCATCGTCATGCCATCTCCTCCGCGTTTGCTGCAAACAGGCTGTCCATTTTATCGATCAGGTCGGCATCCGGGCGGGTGCTGAAGATGCCCGAACGCGGATCGGCTGCGTCCACCCCGCGCAGGAACAGGTAGATAACGCCACCAAAATGGTCGTCATAGCGGTAATCCGCAATGCGGTGGCGCAGGTAGCGGTGGAGAGCCAGGGTATAGAGTTGATACTGGAGATCGTAGCGATGCATTTGCATGGCCGCCGCCATCGCCTGTTGGGTATAGGCCTCGCTGTTCTCGCCCAGCCAGTTTGATTTGTAATCCAGCAGGTAATAGCGCCCTTCGTGACGGAAGACCAGGTCGATAAACCCTTTCAGCATGCCCTGCACCTGACGGAAGTTCAGCGGCGGACAGCCGGCTGACAGCGGATCGTACTGGCGGATCAGCGCGTCAAGCGCGTCGGCCCTAAGCGGCCCCGCGACGGGCAGATAAAACTCCATCTCAACCTGCTTATTTCTGGCCGTTAACTGGCTAAGAGAGATGCCCTGCTCCGTCAGCGGCGCCTGCAAAATGGCGTTGATCCACTCAGTCAGGACGGGCTGCCAGTGCGCGTCATAGCCTCCGCTCTGCAACATCTTTAATACCCACTCCTCGCTGACGGGCTGGGTGAAATCAAGCTCTTCAAACAGGCTGTGTAAAAAGGTTCCCGGCGACGCGCCGCGCGGAAACTGATGCGGGGTTAACGTCGGCTCAGCCGGAACATCACCCACCCCTGCGGCATCCACGTCGAGCTTCGGCATCAGATCCTGCGCGATGCTTTGCCCGTGCTGCTGAAGGCCGGAATAGCTGGTAACCCGCCAGTCGTCGGCAAGCACCCGCGTGATCTGGCGCGCGTTAAGATCGGACTCTGGCTCTTCCGCCATCTGCCAGCGGCTATTGTCTGGCAACGCGGGAATATGCAGCGCAATATCGTCGCCGCAAAGGGATTCAATACACAGACGCAGCCCCGCCGCGTCTTTCGGCTCGCCACGCTGGATAAGCCGCCCTAACGCGCTTAAGTGGAAATCACTCTCCCCTGCTTTCTCACCGCGACGGCGGAAAACCGGCGCCACGCCGAGGCTGCAATGCCAGACGGAACGGGTCAGCGCTACGTAAAGCAGACGCAAATCCTCCGCCAGACGCTCCGCTTCCGCCAGCTCAACGCTGCTTTCCGCTTTGCTGAGGTCGAGCACCGCGTCGAAAGATTCACGATCGTGGTAAAAGGCCTGGTCCTGTTCGCGGTAGTTAGCGATAAACGGCAGCCAGACCAGCGGATACTCCAGCCCTTTCGATTTGTGAATGGTCACGATTTGCACCAGGTGCTTATCGCTTTCAAGACGCATCTGCTGGCTTGAGGAATTGCTGTTGGGATCGGCTATTTGCTGCGCCAGCCAGCGCACGAGCGCATGCTCACTTTCAAGCTGGGTACCGGCTTCCTGCAACAGTTCGCTGATGTGTAAAATATCGGTAAGACGACGCTCGCCGCCGGATGTCGCAAGCATATTCTCGGCAATCTGACGGCGCGTCATCAGCTCGCGCAGCATCGCCATGACGCCGCGCTTTTGCCAGCGCTCGCGGTAATGGACAAACTCTTCCACCACCGTATCCCATGCATTCTCATCATGGTTGAGCACATCGATATCCCGCGCGTTCAGCCCCAGCATGGAGCTGGCCAGCGCGCTTCGAAGCGTACTTTCACGCTCCGGCGCCAGCACTGCCTGAAGCAGCCAGAGCATTTCCTGAGCTTCCAGCGTATCAAACACGCTGTCGCGGTTAGAGAGATAAACGGACGGAATATCGAGCAGCGTGAGCGCATCGCGGATCAATGCCGCTTCCTGGCGACTACGCACCAGCACGGTGATATCGGAGGCCTTAACAGGGTTTGCCTGCTCCCCCTTCCATAACAGCGCCTCGCCGCGCGCGCCCGCGCTCAGCCAGTCCCGGATTTGGGCGGCGCAGTGCTGGGCCATCGCCGCCTGATACTCTGCCACGCCAAAGCCTTCCCCCTCGAGCAGCCAGAAGTTCATGGCGGGCTGCATCGCGCCCCCCACTTCAAAGCGTAAGGTCGCGTTTTTCGCGGCGGATTTCACCGGCAGGAAGGGGATTTCACTGAACATAAACGCCGTCTCCATGCGGCTGAACAGCGTATTGACGCTCTCAACCATGCCCGGGGCGGAGCGCCAGTTAGTGTCTAGCGTGTAGTGCGCGACAACCTCGCTGCGGGCTTTCATGTAGGTAAAGATGTCTGCACCACGGAAGGCATAAATCGCCTGCTTGGGATCGCCAATCAGCAGCAGGGCCGTGTCCGGCTGCTGTCGCCAGATGCGGCGAAAAATGCGGTACTGCTGGGGGTCGGTGTCCTGAAATTCGTCAATCATCGCCACCGGGAATCGGGTACGAATTGCGCTGGCAAGCGCGTCGCCGTTCTCGCTGGACAGAGCCTCGTCCAGGCGGCTCAGCATGTCATCAAACCCCAGCTCGCCCCGGCGACGTTTTTCACGCGCTACGGCGTCGCGGATCTCCTTCATGGCGCGGGCGATCATCAGGTCGTTGAGCGTTAAGGGCTCGGCAAGCAGCGCTTCAATCGCAACAAACAGGGGATGCTCCGGCACGATGCCGTCGGCTTTGGTCCGCTCGGTCAAAAACCGCTGGGAAAATTTCTCCAGCGCGTCCGGAAGCTGGTAACCTCGCGTCTCCTCCTGGGCCCAGGCGCTGATCTTTTCGATCCACTTCCCCTGGTTTCCGCGGTTGAACTTGCGCCTGTCGATACCGGAATTTTCGATAATCCCTTCAATTTCACCGACCGACTCATTCCACTTCTGCTTAAGCGCGGCAATTTTGCTGACGATCTTTTCATGACGCGAGGCCAGCGTTTCATCGGCAGGCGGCGGGGATTTAATGACCGGCGCTTCGCCCTGCAGATAGCGGTCGATGGCGCGCAGGAGCTCTTCGGGGCCTTTCCACAGGGCGTGAACCGCTTCGGCAATATCGCGCGGCAGCGGGTAGCAGTGACGACGCCAGAAGTCCGCGCAGGCCTGATACCGAAGCTCGGATTCATCTTCGATAAGCTGCTGCTCAAACAGCATGCCGGACTCAAACGCGTTCAGGCTCAGCATGCGCTGACAAAAGCCGTGAATGGTGAAGACCGAGGCTTCGTCCATTTGCCGTTCGGCCAGCAGCAGCCATTGCGCAGCCTGCTGCTTATCCGCGATTTCGTCCAGCAGGCTTGCGTAGAGGGGGTTATCCGTGGTCTGGCGCAGACAGGCGATGCGCAGTTCATGAATATTGCTGCGGATACGGCCGCGCAGCTCGGCAGTGGCCGCTTCGGTGAACGTCACCACCAGCAGCTCTTCCACGCTTAGCGGGCGTGAAAAAGCCGCGTTACCGCCCAGCCCTAACAGCAGGCGCAGGTATAGCGCGGCGATAGTGTAGGTTTTTCCCGTTCCCGCTGAGGCTTCAATCAGTCGCTCACCCTGTAGTGGTAATCTGAGGGGATCAAGCGGCTCAGCGGTATGGGTCATTCTTTCTTACTCCAGGGCATAGTTTGTTGCAGTGCGCTAACGCTCTTCCAGAGGGTCCACTCCTTCGACTTCACGTAGTCCGCTTTCCCGCTCTGGCTACCAGAGACCTGGGAAAGGATGGCCATACCCTGCGGTTTTACCACCGCCTGATGGAAGAAATCGGCAACCTTTTGTGGCGTTAGCTGTTTTATTTCGGCCACGATTTTATCACGCGAATCGAATTTCATATTACCGCGATCAAAATCTTTGCTCAGCTGCGACGCCTCTTCACCCAGCGTCTGCGGTGGCTGCATTACCTGGGCAATGACCGCCTGCTGGATCTGGGCAAACTCTTCCGGCTTCATGGCGCGAAGCTTGGCTTCCGCCTGCGGGAAGAAGGCCTGATAGCGCTGCCACAGATAAGCCGGTTGCCTGTCGCTGCTTTGCAGAAGGAAGCCCAGCCCCCACTGACGGCCCACGTTCATGGAGAAGGCGAACACCGCGTAGCCCAGCTGTTCTTCGGTGCGCAGCTGGTTGTAGAACCACGGCTGAATAATTTGTCCGAGCACGGCGCTCTGCGCCGAGCTGGTATATTCGTCATAACCGGTAGGGACAAACACGGCGGCCAGCGCGGAGTCGGTGCTGCTCCCCGCCTTCTCGAAGAGAACGTTCTGCTTTTTCTCCACCAGTACGTCCTGATTACGGCACCACTCATCGCCCTTCGAGCCCAGCTGCTTACGCACGTTTTGCGCCAGCGTTTTTGCCTGATCTTCGCTCATGTTCCCCACCACCAGGAACTCTGGACGGGTGTTGCTTTTCAGCGCATCGCGGTAAGCCAGCACCTCCTTTAAGGTGATTGAGGGCAGTAACGCGCGGCGATCTTCGCGCTGGAAGTAAGGAATTTGCGACAGCATCTGGGCAGGCATAATGGCCTGATCGAAGGCTTTGCCCTTCTCCGCAGAATCCATCATCTGCGCATACCAGGATTTGGCCTGCTCCAGCTGCTCTTCCGTTGGCGTGTAGTTGAAATAGCCGTCCAGCAGCGCCTCGAACAGCTGCGGCAAACGCTGGGTGTAGCCGTTGGCGTTAACCATCAGGCCGTTATTGGCGTTGGTCGAGAAACTGATACCGCCAACGGCGGCCTGGTTGCTGAGCTGATCGAGGGCAATACCGGCCAGATAATCGTTGAGCGCAAACATCACCTGATTTCTGGCGCTGTCCATCGCCTTTGGATTGCGCAGCACCACGCTGACGTCGGCTTTGGGCTCGTCGGCAAAATAGCGGCTTGGGGTGTAAACCACGCGCAGCGTCGGCTCATCAACAATCAGCGTCGGGTGCGGATAAGCTTTGGCGGTTTTGATTAGCGAGAAGTCATCCGGGATGTAGGGATTAAGCTCCGGCAGCTTCAGCGCAATCTCGCCAGCCTTTTTCTGCCAGCCAGCGAAGGTTTGTTCGCTAATTTTTTCTACCTGATACGGGGCATCGACGAAATAGGCCGTTTTGTTATGCGGTTCGTTCGGGCTGATATACCAGACCCTGGCGTTCTGCGGCGTCATCATCGCCAGACGCGCGTTAAGCGCTGCGGCGTCATACTGGTCGGCAATGTTTACCGCATCCAGCGTATGCTCCACCGGCACGCGGATCATGGTATCTGCCAGCCACTCAACGTAATCCATGTCACGCGTAATAGACGGGTAGCGGAAGTCGAGATCCAGCACGTGGGCCAGCTCGTCAAAATAGCGTTTATCGACGCCTTTCTCCCGCAGCAGAGCGAGATAGCTGAAAATGGCCGCAACGACCTCGTCACGGTGCGCCAGCCCTTTATCCGTCAGCGTGGCGGAGATGGCCAGCACGCCGCTGTTACCGTTCACTACGGGATCGGAGTCGGCGCGAATGCCTTCCACCAGCCCCTGCTTTTGCAGCCAGTCGGAAAGCGTGCCCGGGCTGCGGTTGCCGATAAGATAGGTCACCAGCTCGTCGGTTTTGCTGCGGAACTGCGCCGTATTGTTATCAATACGAAACTCAACGCGTAACACCTTGCGCGGCAGTGCCGGCACGTAGTGGATAACGATGCCTTTTTGCGCGTCGGTGACAACCGGCACGTTAATCTTAGGCAGATCGATATTTTTATTTGGTACCCGGCCATAGGTCTTTGCCGCCATGGCCGCCAGCTCCGGCAACGGTTTGTTGCTGTAGATGACCGCCTTCATCAGGTTGGCGGAATAGTATTTATCGCGAAACGCATGCAGCGCGTCGAGCACCGGGCTGCCCGGTTTATCGCTCAGCGTTTCAAGGTTGCCGCCGGAGAAGCGCGAGCCCGGGTGGGCAGGGTTGATGGTTTCAGCGCTAACCTGCGCCATGCGCATACCGTCTCGGGTGCGCGCCATCGTCAGCTCAGCGTTCACGGCGTTGCGTTCACGGTCGGCGTATTTTTTATCCAGCAGCGGTGCGGCAATGGCATCCGCCAGTCGGTCCACCGCTCCGTCAAGCGCATCATTTTCCACTTCAAGGTAAAACGCGGTGCGATATGGTGCGGTGCTGGCGTTATGGCTGCCGCCGTGCATCTTCAGAAATTCGGACAGGCTATCCGGCTGCGGGTATTTTTTAGAGCCCATCAGCGTCATATGTTCGAGATAGTGCGCCAGCCCAGGATGGGCGTCAGGATCTTCCAGCGATCCAACCGGCACAACCAGTGCGGAGAGCGACTTTACCGCCTGCGGATCGGAAACCAGCAGCACGGTCATCCCATTATCAAGACGAATAGCCTGATACTGGCGGGTATCCTTCTCGCTCTTACGGATTGTTTCCTGAACGGGTTGCCAACCGGAAGCTGCCTGAGTGACGGGAGCCCAAAGGGCGATAAACAAAACAAACGCTTTGAACAAGGTGCTGCCTGGCATTACGACCTCTTTATCACGGCTACATCATTAACAACGTGCGTGCTGGACGTGCCAGCATCTCTTTCTTTAGGTACATCAGTCCGTGATAAGAGGTGCATCATAAATGAACACCTCATACTGCGCAATTTTTATACAGCGCTCAGGACTGATTAAATTTAAACAACGGTAACAGGTAGCGTTGTGCCTCTTCCGTGATAATGTCGAAGTATTCTGGCTCAAGCGTGCGCCATAAGCGCTGATACCAGACATCTTCACCTTCGCCACGCACCATCATGTTCCCTTCGTAGGCCTGCAAAAACTTGCTGCGCGCTTTTTGCAGCGAAGCATCATCCGTTAACATGGCATCATTCTGCGCGTCGTAACAGGCTTTTATCCACGCCCCCCCACTTTCAGGCAGCAAAAGCAGAGGTTTGTTCATTCCCTGCCGGTAACCTTCAATATAAAGCGACAGATACGACAGCGCCTGCTCAGGCTTCATCGGTGGGAAGCGCCACTCGCCGTCCTTACGCACAAACAGCCGGCTTTCGCCTTCGTTACCACCCGCACTGTAGACAAGATGTTCGAGCCAGAGTTGCAGGCCATGTGAAACGCTGAGCAGGGACGGACGCCAGCGCAGCAGCCCGTCAGACTGCACATGGGTGAGCCAGCCGCTGAGGTGCACACCGTTACAATCGAGATCGATTTCAATGCTGCTTCCAGGCTGTCGACATGCGATAACGCGGTCAGCAAGGGCTCGCATCTCCTCGCACTGGGCATCCCAGACGATCTCTCCAAAAGCCCCGTACGGTAATAGCCCGGATGCCCGGTAACGACGGAACAGCTTGCTGGCATCTTCCTCATCGACCAGCGCATTCAGAAGCTGGGAATTGAGCTTAAAGCGCTCCAGCCCGTCCAGAATAAACGGTTCGGCATCCGGAATTTCGCTCTCTTCTGAGCGGAAGTTCACCTGCAGGCGTTGCTGGAAAAAGGCCCGAACCGGGTGCGCCCAAAAGCGCTGCAGCTGCTCAAAGGTCAGAGCGTCAATGACGCGCGGCTCAAGCTCCTGAATAAAATCGGTTTGCGGCGTCCCCGCTTTCTTCGCGGCGGGAAGCCACTCCCGGGCGTAGCTCTGCTGTTCATCAGGAACATAGTTGACCGGATCAAACGGCATACGTGAATGGTGACAGGTGATATGCGCTTTCACCCGACGCTCGCTTTCGTCGCAGTTAAGGGCTTCATCCCCAGGCAGGTAGTGACTCTGCCCGATGTAGTCCACCAGCTCCTGCACCAGCACGGACGGGAAACGCTCGCTGTTGTCCTGAATTGACCGCCCGATATAGCTGATGTACAGCCTGCTCTGCGCAGAAATCAGCGCTTCCAGGAACAGATAACGGTCATCATCGCGGCGGCTGCGGTCGCCCCGCTTCGGCTGCGAGCTCATGAGATCGAAGCCCAGCGGCGGCAACGCGCGCGGATAAATGCCGTCGTTCATGCCGAGCAGACACACCACCCTGAACGGAATGGAACGCATGGGCATCAGGGTACAGATATTCACCGGCCCCGCCAGGAAGCGCTGGCTGATACGCTCCTGATCGAGACGCTGCGTCAGCTCATCGCGCAGAAGCGAAAGGGGAACCGCCTCGTGATAGTGTGAGTTTACGCCCTCATCAACGATGGCCTGCCACTGCTTCTCGATAAGCGCCATGGCGGCTTCCGTTTCGCTGTCAGGCAGGAAGAAATCGTTCAGCATTTCGCGGCAAATCGGCAGCCACTCTTCAAGCGGACGAGGCTGCATCAGCGAACGACGCCAGCGATTGAGCTGCATCAGCAGCGAGGCTAAATGGCCGACCAGCTCCGCGATTAACCCACTGGATTCGTCATAGGGCAGCACGTCATTCCATTCTCCCTGGCTGCTCTCCATCGCATACCCCAGCAGCATGCGCGTCAGGCCAAACTGCCAGGTGTGCTGGCCTGTCGGAGGGAGCTCGAACTCCTGGACGTTATCATCGTCAATTCCCCAGCGGACGCCGGATTCGTTGACCCACTGGCGCAGGTAGCGCAGCCCTTCTTCGTTGATATCGAAACGTGCCGCCAGCACCGGCACATCCAGCAAGGCCAGCACGTCTTCAGAAATAAACCGGCTATCAGGCAGCGAAAGCAGGCTGATAAAGGCCTGCAGCGCCGGATGAGACTGGCGGGCGCGGCGGTCTGAGATCGCGTACGGCAGGTAGCGATCGCCCGTTGCGCTGCCAAATACCGCCTGGATAAACGGGCTGTAGCTGTCGATATCCGCCACCATCACCACGATATCGCGCGGCGTCAGGGTTGGGTCGTCGTGCAACATAGCCAGAAGGCGATCGTGCAGAATTTCAACTTCACGCTGGGGGCTGTGGCACACGTGGATCGCGATACTGCGATCGTCGGGATCGAGCCTGCGCTTCTTATCGCTACGGGCAAATTCCTCGGCGGTGATCCCGGCAACGGCACGGTTTTCTAAATCCAGGATATCGAGCTGAATGTTGTGCAGCAGGCTGTCCGGCGTTATGTCCGCAAACGCATCCACATCGCCTTCACCGGAGGAGGTGATTTCCGAAAGCAGATAGATATAGTCGCGCCCAAGCTTGCCCCACGAGGCCAGCAGCGGGTTCGGCAGGTTCTGGATCCCCTCTTCATCAAACAGCTGCGCCGCGTTTTCGCTGTCTTTAAACAGGGGCACGGCGCGTTCTTCAAAGAGGCGCTTTCTCTGGCGGGTGACCAGTCGTGAAAGCCAGCGCGGATCCTGAATATCCCCCCAATAGTGTCGACACGGGTTGGTAAAGAGAATATGGATATCAGTATGGTTACCCAGCGCTTTTAGCGCGTTCAGGTAGACCGGCGGCAGCGCGGAGATACCGCAAATGAACACGCGTGACGGCAGGCGAGCGGGCCGTTCCGGGGTGTTCTCAAGAATTGAGATAAACCGATCGTATAAATTAGCGCGGTGCCACTTAGGCTGACCAAGTTTTTCGGTATGCTCAACCAGCGCTTTCCAGAGCGGAGCCTGCCAGATTTGCGCTTCCGGCAAGCCATCCACCAGTTCACCGGCTTCCCAGCGAATCAGCCACTCCGCGCGGTAAACCAGATACTGGTCATAGAGGTCGGCGGTGCGTGAGGCCAGCTGGAAAAGCTTGCGCTTGTCGGTGTCGTCGTTCAGATAGTGGCGCAGCATGGCAAACTCATCCTGCTCCAGCATGTCCGGGAGCAGCGTCATCAGCTTCCAGGCCATGCTCTGTTTGTTGAAAGCGCTCTGCTCAGGGATATCCGGCAGCACGCGTACAAACATCTCCCAGATAAAGCTCGCGGGCAGCGGAAAGTCGATGTTCGCCGCAATGCCGAATTTCTGCGAAAGGGACATTTGCAGCCACTGCGCCATACCGGTGCTCTGCACCAGCACCATTTCTGGCTCAAACGGATCGTCAAGACGCTCTTGCTCGACGATATACTCCATCAGTGCTTCCAGCACATCCAGACGATTTGAGTGGTAAACCCTTAGCATAAACGCTCCCGACTACCGGCTAACCGGGCAATGCAGACGCGTTAACGCGCTCTGCCGCCCCAGAGGAGAAATAAGTGTGACCGTGATGCTGACACATCCGGACTGCGTTGTCTGCCCCCGACTGACCTGCCAGCCGGGCGGAAGCGGCAACGTTGAGAGCTGCGACTGATTCCAGGCATGATGCCATAGCTGCCGATACTGGCTCAGCGCCGTAAACCGCGTTGCCAGCGCGCGATAATACCCGGTCAATGCCGTGACAACCACAACCAGCAGCATCATTGCCAGCAAAGCTTCCACCATGCTAAATCCTTGTTGCTTACTCAGGGTAACTGACATAGCGCATTCTCCTTAAGCGGGCAGAAATCGCTCCAGCCGTGGGTGGAAAACCGTATCTGCCCTCCCGCCACCTCTCCTCCTCGCCACAGCAGCAGGTCGTCATTGCCGGCGATGAGCAACACGCGATCGTCAAACCGCCGTAAGCAAACCCGCACACGCTGCACCTGCCTGCACTGCACCTCCGGCTGCAAAGCCCAGCGCTGAACCCGTCCCCACTCCAGGGCAGATTGCACGGCAGCCTGCTGGCGGACAAAATGGCTCTCGCCACTTACCAGCATGCTGTAGGTTTGCAGCTGCTGGTTTAATCCGGTGAGGATCAGCGTGCCGAGCATCAGCACAAGCAGAACCAGCGCCAGCGACGCCATTCCCCTCTGGCGACTCACAGGTTAAACCCCGTAACGCTATAGCGGGCCGAAAAGGGCGCGGTCAGTGCACCCTTGCTGCGGCCGCTCAACTCAAGCGTCATTACCGGTGCAAAGCCAGGATGGTCGGATTTGCTGACCCTGAACTGCTCTATGAAGATCCGCTCAGGATCGGTGAGTTTATCCCACCCCTTACCCTCACAGGATGTCGCGCCCCGCAGCGTTTCAAGCGAACCGGCCTCAAGCCGATACCCCGTGCTGTCATTTTCTGACGCGGTGGCATCCCACTGGCCGTTGCTGTTGGCATCCCATCGCACAATAAGACACTGCCCTTGCCTGCCGAGGGTCATTCCCTGCCCCTGGCAATGCCCGGCACAGTAGCCTGCTCTCTGTAGCTGTTTACCGATCGCGAGCAGACGCTGCCAGACCTCACCTTCCAGCTCAAGCTGCCCGGATTGCAGCAAAACGCTCCGCTGAAGCCCCGGCAGCAAACGCGACGTGCTGAGTAACAGAATGCTGCCTATTGCCATTGCAATCAGCACCTCCGTGAGCGAGAACCCTTTTTGATTTACTGACATCCAGCTTCTCCTGCGGCATTGCACAGCCGGATACGCCCGCCGTTTGAGACAATCACCCACCACGTACCGGCACGGCTCTCCACCCGTATATGTCCGGCCCACGCGGTGTCCCTTAAGCCGTAAAACCCCAGCGATGGCGTGATGTCGCCCATCGCGATCCCGGGCCACAGCGGCTTCATCGCAAAGGGGCTGGCGCTATCACACCCCGAAGCCGCAGAGCTGACCAGGCAGGCGTTTTCCCCGTCACTCTGAAGCGCGATCGTATGTTCGCGGTTGTGACGGTTAGCGTCATTACGCAGGAACACCAGGAAATCCCTCACCTGACAGGCGGTTTGCCAGAGCCGCTGCCGCTGCTGCCAGCGGTCCCAGCCGGAAAGCCCTGTGGCGCTGAGGATCACCACCAGCGAGATGGCAATAAGGGTTTCTGTCAGCGTAAAGCCATGTTCTTTTTTCATGGCGGGAGTGTGGCGGAATGCCCTTTTAGGCGCGAGCGGCAAACCATAGCGTTACGAGGCGCATTCCGGAGAATTTAGCCTGTTGCAGCGCGTTGCATATTCTCTGGAAACAGGCTCGAAGAACGCAACGGGCGCAAAAAAAAACCGGCGCCAGGAAGCGCCGGTTGTGTCAGGATTTGCCGTATCAGATGGCGACAGGTGCCTTGATGCCGGGATGCGGGTCGTAGCCCTCGATCTCGAAATCATCAAAACGATAGTCAAAGATCGAGTCCGGTTTACGTTTGATCACCAGCTTCGGCAGCGCGCGTGGTTCGCGCGTCAGCTGGAGATGCGTCTGTTCCATATGGTTGCTGTAGAGGTGAGTATCCCCACCCGTCCAGACAAAATCGCCTACTTCAAGATCGCACTGCTGGGCCATCATGTGCACTAACAGCGCGTAGCTGGCGATGTTAAACGGCAGGCCGAGGAACACGTCGCAGGAACGCTGATAAAGCTGGCAGGAGAGCTTGCCGTCCGCCACGTAGAACTGGAAGAAGGCGTGGCACGGGGCCAGCGCCATTTTATCCAGCTCACCGACGTTCCAGGCCGAAACGATGATACGGCGCGAGTCCGGGTCATTTTTCAGCTGGTTCATTACCGTGGTGATCTGGTCGATATGGCGACCGTCTGGCGTAGGCCACGCGCGCCATTGCTTGCCGTAAACCGGCCCCAGGTCGCCGTTCTCATCTGCCCATTCGTCCCAGATTGAGACATTGTTTTCATGCAGATAAGCAACGTTGGTATCGCCTTGCAGGAACCAGAGCAGTTCATGAATGATCGAGCGCAGGTGGCAGCGCTTCGTCGTCACCAGAGGAAAGCCTTCCTGCAGATTGAAGCGCATCTGGTGGCCAAAAATGGAGAGCGTCCCGGTGCCGGTGCGGTCGTTTTTCGGCGTGCCCTCGTCGAGCACTTTTTTCATCAATTCAAGATACTGTTTCATGATTCCTCAGGAAAGTTGTTGCTGTGGACGACGGCGATACGCCCAAATCATCATAATGGCACCCGCGACAATCATCGGAATGGAGAGGATCTGCCCCATGCTGATGTACTGTACCCATTCGCCGGTAAACTGTGCATCCGGCTGGCGGAAGAACTCGACGATGATACGAAACGCGCCGTAGCCAATCAGGAACAGACCGGAGACGGCCCCCATTGGGCGCGGTTTGCGGATGTACAGATTCAGGATGATAAACAGCACCACGCCTTCCAGCGCCAGCTCGTAAAGCTGGGACATGTGGCGCGGCAGAACGCCGTAGGTATCGAAAATGGACTGCCACTCAGGATGCGAAGGCAGCAGCGCGATATCCTCTGCGCGGGAGCCCGGGAACAGCATGGTAAACGGCACGCTCGGATCGACGCGACCCCACAGCTCCCCGTTGATGAAGTTGCCCAGACGCCCTGCGCCCAGGCCAAACGGGATTAACGGCGCAATAAAATCAGCCACCTGGAAGAAGTTACGTTTGGTGCGTTTGGCGAAGATCACCATCACCAGGATCACACCAATCAGCCCGCCGTGGAAGGACATGCCGCCGTCCCAGACGCGGAACAGATAGAGCGGATCGTTCAGGAATACCGGGAAGTTATAGAACAGGACATAGCCGATGCGCCCGCCCAGGAACACGCCGAGGAAGCCAGCATAAAGCAGGTTTTCCACTTCGTTCTTCGTCCAGCCGCTGCCCGGACGACTGGCGCGACGGCCAGCAAGCCACATGGCAAAGACAAAGCCCACCAGGTACATCAGACCGTACCAGTGAAGCGCTACGGGACCAATTGAGAAAATAACCGGATCGAATTCCGGAAAATGCAGATAACCACTGTTCATCTGTCACCACAAGATGTTGTTATTCCGCTGAAAGTGGACAGCGGCTGAATTGCATTCCCGCCAGTGGCAGGTGCTCCAAAGTTGCGAATAATAGCATAAGGCAGGCGCGGAGGATGCGCCTGAGATGTAAAAGATGTGTATATGGAATGGTGCATACTGATGCCCTCCCCCGTCTCTCTTATTCAACAGGAGGGATAAAGAGGGTTTAGCGGCCGCCGCGGATCAACCCGCCCATGCCGCGTCGTTCCATAAACGCAGCCACCTGATGGCGCACCTCGGCGGCCAGCTGTGCTTCCAGGCTACGCGCGGCCAGCTCGCGCGCATCGTCATGTGCGATATGACGCAGCAGGTATTTCACGCGCGCAACGGAACGCCCGTTCATGGACAGGTGACGGAAGCCAAGGCCAATCAGGATCGCCACGCACATCGGATCGCCGGCCATTTCACCGCACAGGCGCAAATCGATATTATGCTGCTCGGCTTCACGGGCTATCATCGCCAGGGCACGAAGCATCGCCGGATGCAGGCTGTCGTAAATGCTGGCGACGCGGGTGTTGTTGCGATCTACCGCCAGAATGTATTGCGTTAAATCGTTGGTGCCGACGGAGATAAAATCAACGCGGGTCGCCAGCTGCGGCAGCATAAAGACCATCGAGGGCACTTCAAGCATCACGCCGATACGTGGTTTAGGGATCGCATAGCCGATCATCTCTTCCACTTCGCGTCCTGCTCGTTCAATCAGCCGCCGCGCCTCGTCGATTTCGTCAATGCTGGTGACCATCGGCAGCAAAATGCTGAGGTTCCCGGTGGCCGCATTGGCGCGCATCATTGCCCGGACCTGAATCAGGAAGATTTCCGGCTGGTCGAGCGTAATGCGGATCCCGCGCCAGCCAAGGCAGGGGTTCTCTTCGCTGATGGGCATGTAGGGCAGCTGTTTATCCGCGCCGACGTCCAGGGTACGCAGCGTAACGGGCTTATCGTTAAACATCTGCAGCATGCCCTGATACTGTGCGACCTGCTCCTCTTCCGACGGGAAGCCGCTTTGCAGCATGAAGGGGATTTCGGTTCGGTACAGACCAATGCCATCGATGCGGCTGCCGAGCTTTTCTTCGTGCTCGGGGCTTAAGCCCGCGTTAAGCATCACCTTCACCCGCTCACCGCTTTTCAGCTGCGCGGGCAGGTTGACGTCATCTTCCGCCAGCTTGCTTAATTCATTCTCTTCGCTAATGAGACGCTGGTACTCCTGGAGGAGAACCGGCTCAGGATCCACCAGCAGCTCACCGCGATATCCGTCCACCACCAGCGTGCGTCGGTGCAGCACCGACGGCTGAATGTCCGCGCCCATCACGGTCGGGATTCCGAGCGCGCGCACCATAATGGCGGCATGGGAGTTAGCGGCACCATCGCGCACCACTACGCCCGCCAGCCTGTCCTGCGGTAATTCTGCCAGCGTCGTCGCCGAGAGCTCGTCCGCCACCAGCACAAACCGGTTCGGCCAGGCGTTTGCACCCTGAATGGTATCATCGAGGTGGAACAACAGACGCTGCCCAAGCGCGCGCAGATCGCCAGCGCGCTCTTTCAGGTAACCATCCGTCAGGACCGCAAACTGCTCGGCAAATTTTTCAATGACCTTTTTAACCGCCCACTCAGCCACCGCGCCTTTATCGACCTCGGCGAACAGCTCCCGTCGTAAGCGCGCATCGGAAAGCAGGTGCGAATAAAGATCGAAAATGGCCGCCGTCTCTTTTTGCGCGCCTGCGGCAAAGCGTTTGCTGTAGCGACGAAACTCATTCGCCGCCTCTTCCAGCGCGGCGGTAAGCCGTTCGCGCTCGAGTGCTTCATCAAGCGTCGAGGCTTCGTATACCTGCTCCATCAGCGGCAGCGTGGCGTCCATCCAGCCTTCGGCAATGGCGACGCCCGGCGAGGCCGGAAGCGCGCGGATACGCGTATGACGATACTGGCCAAATAGCGCGGCGAGCTGAGACTGAGAGAGGATGGCGGCCATCTGCGTTGCCAGCGTGACGAGGAAAGATTCTTCGCTTTCATCATACTGACGCAGCTCGCGCTGCTGGACAACGAGCACGCCAAGCAGCTGGCGGCGCTGAATAATCGGCACCCCGAGGAAAGCGCGGAAGCGCTCTTCTTTTACGGAGGGGATATATTTAAAGCTGGGGTGTTTTTGCGCGTCAGCAAGGTTGATTGGCTCGGCCAGTCGCCCGACCAGCCCAACAATACCTTCATCAAACGCAAGCGTGACGGTGCGGCCCCGCGGTTTTTTTAATCCCCGGGTCGCCATCAGGTAGTAGCACCGTCGGTCATGGTCGGCCAGATAGACCGAACAGACCTCGGTTTCCATCGCAAGACAGATGTCCGTTACCAGAATGTTTAGCGCCTCGTTGAGGCGAGGCGCGCTGGCAACCTTTTCAACTATTTCTCGCAAGCGGGTGAGCATGATTTGCGTAGCTTAACCTCTTTTACGTCGCCAGGCAGGTGCGCTCTGCGGCTTAGGAGGCGTCTCCTGAAGCTGCATAACAGCACTTGCGAACTCTTTCATCACCCTACGGTAAACATCGCGCTTAAATGACACGACCTGACGAACAGGATACCAGTAGCTTACCCAGCGCCAGCCATCGAACTCCGGCGTGCTGCTGGTTTGCATATTGATATCTGAATCGTTGCCCACCAACTGCAAAAGAAACCACTTCTGTTTCTGGCCGATACAAACCGGCTTTGTGTCCCAACGCACCAAACGTTTCGGTAACTTGTAACGCAACCAGTTGCGGGTCGACGCCAGGATGCGAACATCTTTCCGGCTTAAACCAACCTCTTCAAACAGCTCCCGGTACATCGCTTGTTCTGGGGACTCTCCTGGGTTGATCCCGCCTTGCGGGAACTGCCAGGAGTGCTGACCATATCGCCGGGCCCACATCACCTGGCCCTGACGATTACAAATTACTATTCCTACGTTTGGGCGGTAGCCATCGTCATCAATCACCGGACTACCTCAAACTAAATCTGATATATGAATGATTGTTTCACACTACAGGGAGGCGGTAAACCACTCTCTTACAGGCCTGCAGCCTAATAACAATTGAATAACTCACAATTTTGTGGGGAGTTATAAACAGATAGAGGCGATCGAGACCATTTTTATTCACCTTTTCTGTGGATATAGTTGTGAAGAAGTACGGAATTACCGATGAACAACCTTTCAGACCACCTTATCCCCTCCGCCAGCCATTTTTAAAAATCCGTTTAATTTCATTATATTGATAGCATACAAAAGGGAGAAAAGGTGATTAACGTGACGATCGTCACATCAAAGATCCCCGTGCTGATGAAAGATCGAACAGCGTCGGTTTTATCCACAGATTGTGCCAATAAGTTAGGCACAATTTGTGTGAAAATTCGATTTTCATCGCACGTCAAGGCTGTAAATTGAAACAGTAGTGGGGGTTATTCCCAGTTATCCCATTTTTCTGTGGATAACATGGTGTAAGATCCTGTTTATTGTCAGTGACCAGAATTGAACAACCCATTTTTTAGCCGTATCCTGACGCTTTCAGCGCTGAAAATTATTATTAAAATCATCCACATGTAATATTTACTCAGAAAAAGGTAAACTCTATCCACAAGGGATAAAATATCAGCTCATTTTTTAATCAAAAAGGTTGTTAACATGCATTCGCTCGCCCCATTGCCCAGTGCCCCCGTCAGTGAAGCCCAGCTGCTCCAGCAGGCGCAGCGTCTGGCTGGCTATACGCTGGGCGAGCTCGCGGCGATGGCGGGGCTGACGATACCTAACGACCTTAAGCGCGATAAGGGCTGGATCGGCGTGCTGCTGGAACGCTGGCTGGGCGCAAGCGCGGGCAGTAAGCCCGAGCAAGATTTTGCGGCGCTGGGCGTTGAACTGAAAACTATCCCCATCGACGCTCAGGGCAGACCGCTGGAAACCACCTTCGTCTGCGTTGCGCCGCTAACGGGTAACAGCGGGGTGACATGGGAAACCAGCCACGTCAGGCATAAGCTGAAGCGGGTTCTGTGGGTACCCGTTGAGGGCGACAGGCAGATCCCGCTGGCAGAGCGTCGCGTTGGCGCTCCGCTGCTCTGGAGCCCTGACGAAGAAGAAGAGAGGCAGCTTTCCCAGGACTGGGAGGAGCTGATGGACATGATCGTGCTGGGACAGGTGGAGCGGATCACCGCCCGGCATGGTGAGGTGCTGCAACTGCGCCCGAAGGCCGCCAACAGCAAAGCGCTCACTGAAGCGGTTGGCGCACGTGGCGAGCCGATCCTGACGCTGCCGCGAGGCTTCTATCTTAAAAAGAACTTCACCGGAGCACTGCTGGCACGCCATTTCCTGCTGAAAACATAGTTTTTTACCAATTATGCGCTCCGGCTAACATAATCTCCCGCTTTTTAAGATTTCCCCCCTTTCACCTGTCGTAATATCAGGTTATTACTACACTATGATTTGATACGAGCCAGGTGAGGACGAGAACGATGAAAAAATGGGCAGTAATTATCTCAGCAGTCGGTTTAGCGTTTGCAGTATCGGGTTGTAGCAGCGACTATGTCATGTCAACCAAGGATGGCCGCATGATCCTGACCGATGGCAAACCCGAAGTCGACGACGATACCGGCCTTGTGAGTTACCGCGATCGGGAAGGCAATCAAATGCAAATCAATCGCGACGAAGTATCCCAGATTATCGAACGATAAACCGATAAAGGTCAGTGGCTTGCTGGCCTTTTTGATTTTTTCCTTCCCCTTTTGCCTTCCCTCTGCCATGTTTATATTCCTTTGTCGGGAGGTTCCTGACGCGGTCTGTATATCTTTAAAGGAAACCGGCTATGCATTATCACCGTATCCCCCACAGCGCTCTGGAGATCAGCCAACTGGGGCTGGGCACGATGACATTTGGTGAACAAAACAGCGAAGCCGATGCCCATGCACAACTTGACTACGCGGTCAGCCAGGGTATTAACCTGATTGACGTGGCGGAGATGTACCCTGTTCCTCCACGTCCGGAAACGCAGGGCCTTACCGAAACGTACGTTGGCAACTGGCTGGCGAAACGCGGCAATCGCGAAAAGCTGGTTATCGCCTCCAAGGTCAGCGGCCCTTCCCGCAATAACGATGCCGGGATCCGCCCTAACCAGATCCTCGATCGCAAGAATATCCGTGACGCGCTGGATGCCAGCCTTAAGCGCCTGCAAACCGACTATCTCGATCTGTATCAGGTGCACTGGCCGCAGCGTCCGACGAACTGCTTCGGCAAGCTCGGCTACGCCTGGAACGAAAGTGCTCCGGCCGTAACCCTGCTGGAAACGCTGGAGGCGCTCGCGGAGTGCCAGCGCGCGGGTAAGATCCGCTACATCGGGGTTTCCAACGAAACGGCGTTTGGCGTGATGCGCTACCTGCATCTGGCCGATAAGCACGACCTGCCGCGCATCGTCACCATTCAGAACCCTTATAGCCTGCTGAACCGCAGCTATGAAGTGGGCCTGGCGGAAGTGACGCAGTACGAAGAGGTGGAACTGCTGGCCTATTCCTGCCTGGGCTTCGGTACCCTGACGGGGAAATACCTGAACGGCGCGAAGCCCGCCGGCGCACGAAACACGCTTTTCAGCCGCTTCACCCGTTACAGCGGCGAGCAGACGCAAAAAGCCGTTGCGGCCTATGTGGATATCGCGAAGCGCCACGGGCTCGATCCGGCGCAGATGGCGCTGGCCTTCGTGCGTCGTCAGCCGTTTGTCGCCAGCACCCTGCTGGGCGCGACGACCATGGAGCAGCTGAAAACCAATATTGAGAGTTTCCACCTGACCCTCAGCGAAGAGGTGTTAGCGGAGATTGAAGCGGTGCATCAGGTTTATACCTACCCGGCACCGTAATAAAAGCATCGGCAACGCGCGTTGCCGTTTGTTGTGTTTTCACCCTCTCCCGGCGGGAGAGGGTCTGGTCGAGGGCATCAGACCGCACAGATCAGCGGCGGCGCTGCCAGATCCACAGCCCCGCGATCGCCAGCGCAAACAGCGCGCCAAACCCCACGCCAATGGCCACCACCGGTGCGCCCGCTTTTACCGCCAGCGAGTAAACGCCAAGCATCAGCAGCATCGCCATGTTTTCCCCGAGGTTTTGCACCGCGATGGCGTTGCCCGCCCCAACGGTCTGCTTGCCGCGCTCCTGCAAGAGCGCATTCAGCGGCACCACAAAGAAGCCGCCCAGGATGCCGATCAGTAACAGCAGGGCATAGGCAGGCAACAGGGCATGTTGCAGGGAGAAGAAGAGAACGCCAGCGCCGATGAGGATCCCCGCAGGCATGCAGCGCGCGACGGTTTCAAGGGTGACCAGCTTCGCCGCTGCCCCTGCCCCGACAACAATCCCGACGGCGACCATGGCATTCAGGTAAGTTGGCGTGGCGTTATCGGTAATGCCCAGCGCTACCGGGACCCACAGCACCAGCAGAAAACGCAGCGTGACGCCGGCCCCCCAGAACATGCTGGTGCCCATCAGCGAGAAGCGCGTTTCACCGTTACGCCACAGCACGCGGCAGGCAGTGAAGAAGCTGCCGGTCATAGGCCCGAAGCGCCAGGATTGCCCTGGACGCGCCACCGCCAGCCTGGGGATAAACAGGTTGGCGATCACCGCGCCACCGTACATCAGGGCACAGATGCCCAGCGCGGCAAGGACATGCCAGTCTGCCAGCACGCCTCCCGCCACCGATCCCAGCAGAATCGCCGCAATGGTGGAGGACTCCATCAAGCCGTTGGCCTTCACCAGCTTATCGCCGGTGGTCAGCTCCCCCAGAATGCCGTATTTCGCCGGCGAGTAGGCCGCCGCGCCAATGCCCACCAGCGTGTAGCCGACAAACGGATTGATACCGAAGCAGATACTTGCCGCCCCCAGCAGCTTTAGGCTGTTGGCAAACATCATTACTCGGCCTTTCGGGAAGCTATCCGCCACCTGACCGACAAACGGCGCAAATACGATGTAAGCACCCACAAACACCATCTGCAGGATCGGCTGGCTCCAGTCGGGATAAAACTCAGCCTTCAGCAGCGCCAGCGTGGCAAACAGCAGCGCGTTGTCGCCGAACGCGGACAGGAACTGGGCGGCAATAACCGCCATCATGCCTTTCGACCAGATAGAAGTGTTAGTGTGTACTGACTCACGCATTTTGCTGTTCCGCCTCTTCAACCATGCCCTTAAGGGTCACGAAATCGGGTTTACCGCTGCCCAGCACCGGAAGCTGTTTGAGGTAACGAATATCGCGCGGCACCGCCAGTTCGGGAATACCGTGTTCGCGGGCGTACTTAAGCAGCGCGTCACGCTTCAGCTCGCCGTCGGTGGTAAAGAGCACCAGCGCCTCGCCCTTGCTGGCATCGCTCTTCACCACGGTCGCGTGCATTTTTTCGGCAGAGACCGCGGTCGCCAGCGTTTCCACCATTTCAAGAGAGACCATTTCACCGGCAATCTTGGCGAAGCGTTTTGCGCGCCCCTGGATCTGTACAAAGCCCTGTTCGTCGAAGCGAACAATATCACCCGTGTCGTACCAGCCCGTTTCAGTCTCGCCATCGACGTTCTCGGCCGTCGGCGCTTCGAGCACGCCCGGGTTTTCCACACGCAGATAGCCGTTCATGACGTTCGGCCCTTTAAGCTGCAGGCGACCGCCGTCCTCAATGCCCGGCACCGCCAGCAGGCGCGCGTCCAGCCCCGGCAGAATGCGGCCTACCGTACCCGGTTTTGCCGCCATCGGTACGTTGATCGATACCACCGGCGCACACTCGGTTACGCCATAGCCTTCCAGAATGCGCAGGCCAAACTTGTCCTGCCAGATCTGACGGGTGCTGTCCTGTAATTTTTCCGCCCCAGCTACCACGTAGCGCACCCGGAAGAAATCATACGGGTTGGCGAAGCGCGCGTAGTTACCGAGGAAGGTGGACGTACCGAACAGCACGGTACAGTTACGGTCATAGACCAGCTCCGGCACGATGCGGTAGTGCAGCGGGCTTGGGTAGAGGAACACTTCGGCACCGGTCAGCAGCGGCGTGAAGAGACCGACGGTCAGACCAAACGAGTGGAACAGCGGCAGCGCCGACATAAAGCGATCGCTGGCGGTAAAGTCGGCAATGGTTTTAATCTGTTCGACGTTAGCCAGAATGCTTTTGTGGCTGTGAACCACGCCTTTCGGGTTACCTTCAGAGCCTGAGGTAAAGAGGATGATGGCATCATCTTCCGGCTGCTGTTTCACCTGCGCCAGACGCGGCATCAGCAGGTGCGCAAAAATCCACAGCTTATCGGCGGTGGTAACGTCTGCTTTAAGATCTTCCAGGAACACCCAGCGCACCTGCGTAAGCTGCTCCGGCAGGTGCCACAGTTTGCCCTTATCCAGGAACTGGCGGGAGGTAAAGACGGTGTTGATCTGTGCAGCGGTAATCGCGCTGGAGAGCCCTTTCACGCCCGCCGTGTAGTTCATCATCGCCGGAATACGGCCCCGGGAAACGGCGCCGAAAATCACCGCCGCGCTGATGGCGGCATTCGGCAGCATCAGGCCAATCTTTTCACCCTGCTGGCTGTACTTCTCAAGAATACGCCCGACGAACAGCGTTTTGGTCAGCAGCTTGCGGTAGGTATCCGGCGTGAAGTTGATATCTTCAATGCAGTTTTTCTTTGCGCCATAGCGGTACTGGGCCGACAACAACGATTCATACAGCGTTTCGCGCGGGCGAACGGCCATGCGCGCTTCCATCATAATCTGGTGCAGCATTTCACCGGCGATTTTACGACGGTCGCGCGCGCGGGGTGCCTCGGGCATCGGCAGTGAGGTTGGCGGCAAAATATGCAGCGTAATTTTCGGGAACAGGCGCTGCTTCACCAGCCCTTTCAGACGGCTGAACCTGGTCAACTCGGCGCCATCAATGCGCATCGGCACCACGGTGGCCCGGGACTTCGCCGCGACAAAACCGGCTCCGTCGTAAATTTTCATCAGCGAGCCCGTCACTGAAATCCGTCCCTCAGGAAAAATGACCACCGGACGCCCCTGCTCAACCAGACGCACCAGATGTTTAATCATCATCGGCTTGGTGGGATCCAGCGGCACAAAGTCGATGAGCGGCTTCAGCCAACGCATGTACCATTTTTCACTGATGGAGCTGTATACCGCGAAAACGGGCCGTACGGGCAAAAACAGCGCCAGCAGTACGCCATCAAGAAACGAAACGTGATTCGGCGTGATGAGAACACGCTCGCCATAGAGTGCCTGCGCGTCGCCCGTTACGCGGATGCGAAACAGGACACGAAACAGCGTACGGAAGAACCCAAAAAGCATTTCAACTCCCTTTGCCAGCCAGTGTGAAAGGTATAAATGGTGGCAGATTACACGAGAAGTAGTAAGGGAGCGATAGCAAAAGCAGAGACGAAAAAAAACCTGCGCATCCGCGCAGGTTGGTGCAAGAGAAGAGTACGAAAACGTACTAAGAATTCTCACCAATCAATACCTCTGGGATCTTGATTGTGGCTCCAGGCGGCCGGCTTCGCCAGCGGGAAAACGCAAGGGAATGAGCCTAAGTGCAACCAGGTGTGAATATTCTCTTTTGCTGTTACAGGTTGAACTTACAGGCAAAAAAAAACCTGCGTAGAACGCAGGCTGGTGTAAATCGTGTTAATCAACCGAAGCTGATTCCACCTATCAATACCTCTGGGATCTCGACTCTATCAATTCGCGGTGCTTCGGCGCTAACGGACAATCGCAACAGCCTGAGGCAAAGTGTAACTAAAGGTTCAGACTGTCATTATTCAGACATGACTGGCCGTGTAACGATTACACGGTGAGGGATGTTCTGCATCACGTTTGTGGACTGCGCTAGCCCGCTCCCCTTGAATGCGCGCCGCTTTTCCGCAACACTAGGTAGTGTGTAAACGCTTACCCCAATAAGAAGGTGTTAAATGGCGACAATTAAGGATGTGGCTCGTCTGGCCGGCGTGTCCGTCGCGACCGTCTCCCGCGTGATCAACAACTCTCCTAAAGCCAGTGACGCATCGCGCCAGGCCGTTCAGGACGCCATGGAAAACCTGAATTATCACCCTAACGCCAACGCGCGCGCCCTCGCCCAGCAGTCAACGGAAACCATCGGGCTGGTGGTGGGCGACGTGTCCGACCCTTTTTTTGGCGCGATGGTCAAAGCCGTGGAGCAAGTCTCGTATCACACCGGTAATTTTCTGCTGATTGGCAATGGCTACCACAACGAACAAAAAGAGCGCCAAGCCATCGAGCAGCTGATCCGCCACCGCTGCGCAGCGCTGGTGGTTCATGCCAAAATGATCCCCGATGCCGAGCTGATTCACCTGATGAAACAAATGCCGGGAATGGTGATTATCAACCGTATTATTCCCGGTTTTGAAACGCGCTGCGTGGCGCTCGATGACCGTTATGGCGCATGGCTCGCTACCCGCCATCTTATCCAGCAGGGCCATACCCGAATCGGCTATCTGTGCTCGAACCACCCGATCTCCGATGCGGAAGATCGCCTCCAGGGCTATTACGACGCGCTGCGCGAGGCCGGTTTGCCGTGCAACGATCGTCTTGTGGCCTACGGTGAACCCGATGAGAGCGGCGGCGAGCAGGCGATGACGGAGCTGCTGGGCCGCGGGCGAAATTTCACCGCCGTTGCCAGCTATAACGATTCCATGGCCGCAGGCGCGATGGGCGTGCTAAATGATAACGGGATAGACGTTCCGGCAGAAATTTCGCTGATTGGCTTTGATGATGTGCTGGTGTCCCGCTACGTTCGCCCTCGCCTGACCACCGTTCGCTATCCGATTGTGACCATGGCAACGCAGGCGGCGGAGCTGGCGTTAGCGCTGGCCGAGCATCGCCCGCCACCGGACATTACGCATCTGTTCAGCCCGACCCTGGTGCGCCGTCACTCGGTGGTGCCGCCCGCGGACGCATCGAGCGAATAGCGATAGAGATGGACGGTTTTATCCGGGTATTCCAGCGCATCGCCGATGTAGCGCCAGCCGTAACGTTCGTAGAAGTCGCGGCAGGCGGACCAGAGATTAAGCTCCTGATACCCGGCGCATCGGGCATAACCAATGACGTGTTCCTGAAGTTTTCCCGCCAGTCCTTTTCCCCGGGCGGCCTCATCGACATACAGCGCGGCCAGCCACGGGTAAAGATCCTGCCGGGAGATCAAATCGCAACGCCACAGCCCAACGGTGCCAAGCAGGCGGTTGTTTTCAACCGCAATAAAGGTGAGAGGTAGCGCGCCCGGCATCCTGCTGTGCTCAACAATGCTCTGGAAAAACCCTCGCGGCAGCCCCTCGCCAAAGGCGGCCCATATCCAGTCGATAACCTGCTCCGTGAACTGCGGCGCAGCGTAAAGCGGCAGAATAGTCACACCAGCTTCCCCTGGAAAATGGGTACTGATTCGAAGAGAAAGCCGTCAAAATCCGGCGCGTCTTCGTCCGACAGCTCAAGCAGGCTCTTTTTGACGTTTTCAAGATGCTGGAACATCGCCTGCCAGGCGCCCATCACGTCGCGACGGCGGAGCGCGGCAAGGATGGTTTGCCTGTCGCCAAGCCACTTCAGGCGCCAGGCGCGGCTGGCGATGTGTCCGTTAAACTGCTGCCATAGCGGGCTGCTGTCCATGTGGTGCCAGACGCTCTCCACGGTCGCCAGCAGCATCTGGTTTTGCGTGGCTCCCGCCAGCACCAGGTGAAACATCTTGTTGTTGTCCTGGCTGCGGTCGTCGGTGGCAATCGCCCGCTGCTCCTGCTCGATGATGCGGCGCAGGTTATCAATGTCGGCGCGCGTCGCCATTTTTGCGGCAAAGGCAGCAATGTTGCTTTCGAGCAGCTGGCGCGCCTGGAGAATTTCAAACGGACCGACGTCGCTGTTCAGAAAACGCTCTTCCTCGTTTTCGTGCTCCTCCGGGATGCGCATCACGTAAACGCCAGACCCCTGGCGAATATCTACCGTCCCCTGAAGCTCAAGCATCAGCAGCGCCTCGCGCACGATGGTGCGGCTGACGCCATAGGTTTCGGCAATATTGCGCTCCGGCGGCAGGCGCGATCCAACGGGATAGTGCCCCTGGATAATTTGCGCCCGCAGATCCTCGCCAATTTCCTGGTACTGTTTTTTTTCCGGCAGGATGACAGCCTTATCCACGTTTTCACCTGTGTTTTTCAGTTAATGCGCGGGCCGGGCGTCCTCCCGGCCAGTTTGTGCGCTATTTTACCAGAAGGCTTACTTCCATTCATCGTCAACCCTGAGCGTAAGCACGCGCTCATCGCGCAGCTGACGGAACCAGGACGCCGATTTTTTGGCCCGCCGGGCGCGATGGTTATCAAGGTCGATCTCGATTAACCCGTAGCGGTTTTTAAACGCGTTCATCGGCGAGACGTTATCGGTGAAGGCCCAGAGCATATAGCCGCGACAGTTCGCCCCCTCCTCCCGCGCCAGCAGCGTGTAGTAGAGATGTTCGCCGATAAACGCGATGCGGTAGCCGTCATCAATAACGCCGTCTCGATTGCGGAACTGCGCTTCGTTCTCCACGCCCATTCCGCTTTCCGCCACAAACCAGTCGATGTTGCGATAGTCGTTTTTGATCCGCATCGCCATGTCGTAAATGATGCGCGGGTAGATCTCCCAGCCGCGGGAGGCGTTCATCCGCCGTCCGGGCAGCTCGAACGGCTCGTAGTAGTACGCCGGGTGGAACGGCGTCTCCGGATGCCAGGCGCGGGATGGCGCTTTAACGCGGTGCGGGTAATAAAGGTTGATGCCCAGCTCGTCGACGGTGTTGTTGGCAATCAGCGCCAGCTCGTCGGCGGTATAGTCCCACGGCACCTGATGCTGCTCCAGCAGGGTAAAAAGCTCTGCGGGATAGCGCCCGTGCACCAGCGGATCGAGAAAGACCCGGTTATAGAACAGATCGTACTTTTCCGCCGCCCGAACGTCATGCGGCGCGCGGGAGCGCGGATAGGTCACCTCTGGGTTGAGAATACAGCCCACCGAGCCGCCATACCCCTTCTCGCGAAACAGCTTCACGACTTTGGCCGTCGCCAGCACCTTATGGTGATTCCACTGCATCCAGGTACCGGTGTTCTGCTCGTACGGCCAGCGCAGCGCGTCGAGGTAGACCCGCATCTGGACGACAATCGGCTCGTTGAAGGTAAACCAGCGGGTGACTTTCCGGTGATAGCGCTCCAGCACCTTTTCCGCATAGCGGACAAACAGGTCGACGACGTGCTTTGACGCCCAGCCGCCGTAGCTCTCCAGCAGCACGCCAGGCAGTTCGTAGTGCTCCAGGCAGATCATTGGCTCAATGCCCTGGCGGTGCATTTCATCGAACAGCGCGTCGTAATACGCGGCGTACTCTTCGTCTACCGTCGCGTTTTCGTAGTCGGTCAAAAAGCGCGACCAGTTAATTGAGGTCCGGTAGTGCGTCAGCCCCGCCTGCTTCATCAGCGCCACGTCTTCGCGAAAGCGGTTGATAAAATCGGTTGCCACCGCCGGACCGTAGCCGTTGTGCCAGACGTGACGATCGTTTTTGTACCAGAGATCGATCCACGAATCCTGCCCCGGCTTTTTGCCGCTCCAGCCCTCGGTCTGCCAGGCCGATGCCGCCGCGCCCAGCATAAAATCCTGCGGTATAGCTATCTGTTTTGTACTCATCACATCCTCATGCGTTATCGGTGGCTTGTTGCAGCGCGGCCTGCTCTGCCCGGCGTGAGGCGATCTTCACAAACGGCAGATAGATAAGGACCGCGGTCACGATGCAGATAAGCTGGGTGACTACCGCGCCCATGGAGCCCGCGGTGGACAGCCAGGCGTTGATCAGCGGCGGCGTGGTCCAGGGCACCATCACCACGGCTTTCCCGGCGAATCCGGTCACGGTGGCAAAGTAACCGATAGTTCCCGTTACCAGCGGCGTGATGATGAACGGAATGGCGAGGATCGGGTTGAGCATGATTGGCATACCGAAAATCACCGGCTCGTTGATGTTAAAAATCCCAGGGCCGATGGACAGCTTGGCGATCTCCTTCATCTCCTTACGTTTGGTGGCAATCATGACCGCAATCAGCAGGCCGATGGTGAGGCCGGAGCCGCCGATGCTCATATAAACGTCCCAGAACGGCATGGTGATGATGTTCGGCACCTCTTTGCCCTGCTCGAACGCGCTCATGTTAACGGTAATGGCTCCCAGCAGCAGCGGCTCGCGGATCGGCTTGATCATCTGGTTGCCGTGAATGCCGATCACCCAGAACAGCTGGGCGACAAACATCAGCAGCAGGATCCCCGGCAGGCTCTGCACCACGCGCTCCAGCGGCTGTTGCACCACCTGGTACACCGCGTCGTAGAGGTACATACCGGTAATTTGATGGAACACGAAGCCGAAGGTGGCAATGGCGGTGGTGGTGATAATCGCCGGGATCAGGGCGGAGAACGATGCGGCGACGTTCGGCGGCACGGTGTCCGGCATCCTGATCTTCAGGCCGTTACGGTTTTCCAGCCAGCAGTAGATCTCCACCGACAGGATGGCGATAAACATGCCGAGGAACAGGCTGCGGGTATCCGAGAACTGGCGCAGCAGCACGTCTTTCACCACGTGCATCTCTCCGTCCACCAGCATTTCTACCGTCGTTGGCGTCACGCAGATAAAGCAGATCACCGCCAGCAGGCCGGGAAACAGGGACTTAATGCCGTTGATACGCCCAAGCTCAATGCCAATTAAAAACACCGCGCCGATGTTGAGGAAGTTCAGGGTAGCGTAGTTGAGCGCGCTGGTGATCGGCTTTAGCGCCGCGAGAAACGACAGGAATTCGAAGCTCGCAAGGCCGTTTTTCGGATCCAGCACCATATTGGAGATCAGTACCGAGAACGCCCCCACAATGATGACCGGCATTAAGGTAATAAACGCAGACTTGATCGCCATAATGTAGCGATAGCTGTTGAACGTGGTGGCAAAACTGCCCAGAGCGTCGATCAGTTTTTCCTGAAATGCCATAGGGTGATACCTCAGTAAAAGGGCTTTTATTGGATAAGGAGTACAGCCGGATACTATTGGTATGCCAAAAATAGCTTCCGTAGGCGCTTTGTTCTGTGATTAAGCTCCCAACGACGCCACAGGTATCCCAGATAGTGATTTATCACCATTTTGGTATACCACTTGCAGACGTTTATCCCGCAGGCGCGGATCGTTACCGAAAAGCGTGATCGTTATGGGGTTTTGCCTGCCCCGCGTCGCTTATGCGCCGGATGGTCTGTGTTAAACTGCACACCATTACGTGGAAGCAGGAATTTCGAATGGCAACAATGCTGGATGTCTCACTGCGTGCGGGCGTGTCGAAGGCCACCGTTTCGCGCGTGCTGAACGGCACGGGTCAGGTTAAAGAGAGTACGCGTCAGCAGGTATTCCGTGCGATGGAGGAGCTGGGCTATCGTCCGAACTTTCTCGCCCGCTCGCTGGCTAACCAGACCAGCAACAGCATTGGTCTGGTGGTCTCGACCTTTGACGGTTTTTACTTTGGCCGGCTGCTTCAGCAGGCGTCGCGGCAGACCGAAACGCACGGAAAACAGCTGATCGTCACCGACGGCCACGATGCGCCAGAACAGGAAGAACAGGCGGTGCAGATGCTCGCCGACCGCAAGTGCGACGCCATCGTGCTGTACACCCGCTACATGAGTGAAAAGACGATCCTGAAGCTGATCGACAGCGTGCAGACGCCGCTGGTGATCATCAACCGTGAAGTGAGCCAGGCGGCAGACCGCTGCGTCTTCTTCGAACAGCAGGATGCGGCCTTCAAGGCGGTGGATTACCTGATAGGCCAGGGCCACCGGGAGATCGCCTGTATCACCGTTCCGATCCACACCCCGACGGGCAAGGCGCGGCTGATGGGCTACCGGAAGGCGCTGGAGAAGCACGGCATTCGCCTGGACGAGCGGCGGATTAAATACGGCGATGCAGGAATGACGCGGGGCTACGAGCTGTGCAAAGAGCTGATTGCAGAGAAAACGCCGTTTAGCGCCCTGTTTGCCTGTAACGATGATATGGCGCTTGGCGCCTCCAAAGCATTACACCAGGCCGGGCTTAAGATCCCGCAGGATATTTCGCTGTTTGGCTTTGACGACGCCCCCAGCGCGAAGTGGCTGGAGCCGGCGCTGTCGTCGGTGTATCTGCCGATCGACAGCATGATCGTCACGGCCATCGACCAGGCGATCCGGCTGGCAAAAAACCAGCCGGTAGAGGCCATCCCACCGTTCACCGGCACGCTGGTGTTGCGCGACTCCGTGACAACGGGCCCCTGGTTTAATCAGACCAGCTCTAAGGCCAGCAGCTCCTGAATGGTCTGGCGACGGCGAATCAGCCGCGCCGCGCCGTTATCAAACAGCACTTCCGGCAGCAGCGGGCGGCTGTTGTAGTTTGACGACATCGACGCGCCGTACGCGCCGGTATCGTGCAGCACCAGGTAATCTCCCGGCTTCACCTCGGGCAGCGAACGGGTCTCCACTTTGCCGCCCTCCTGCTGGGTAAAGACGTCACCGGATTCACACAGCGGGCCGGCAACCACGGTCTCGATGCGCGGCGCGTTGACCAGATCGCGGCCATCGGCGGCCAGCGCCGTAATATGGTGATAGCTGCCGTACATGGACGGACGCATCAGGTCGTTGAAGCCTGCATCAATCAGTACAAAGTGACGCCTTCCCATCTCCTTCACGCTACGCACCTGCGCCACCAGCACCCCGGCTTCGGCAACCAGGAATCGACCCGGCTCAATTTCCAGCTTCACCGGATGGCCCAGATGGGCGGCGATGCTGTCGCGCGCGGCGCTCCACAGCCCGTAATAGTGATCCGTGTCGATCGCCTCTTCCCCTTCGCGGTAGGGGATCGAGAGACCGCCACCGGCGGAGATCGCCTCCAGATCCTGACCAAAGTCGATAACCTGGCGCACCATCGCGCCGCAGACCTGCTCAAGATGTCCGTAATCAACGCCGGAACCGATATGCATGTGGATCCCCACCAGCTTCAGGTTATAGCGCTGCAATACCTCAAGGGCGGCGGGCATATCGGCATACCAGATCCCGTGCTTGCTGTTTTCGCCCCCGGTGTTGGTTTTCTGGCTGTGACCGTGACCAAAGCCCGGATTAATGCGCAGCCAGACGCGATGGCCAGGGGAAACCTGACCAAGCTGTTCCAGCATATCCACCGAGCCGGCGTTGACCGGAATCTGCAGCTCGTGCACGCGCGCCAGCGTGGCGTCGTCAATCAGGTCGGCGGTAAAGACGATCGCGTCGCTGTCGGCCTGTGGATCAAACCCGGCCGCCAGCGCGCGCTCGATTTCACCCAGCGATACGGAGTCAACCTTAACGCCCTGCTCGTGCATCAGGCGCAGGATGTGAATATTGGAGCAGGCCTTCTGCGCAAAGCGCACCACGTCAAACTGATGCAGCGCGGCGATCTTCTCGCGGACAATCTGCGCGTCGTAGACCCACACCGGGCAGCCAAATTCGGCAGGCAGGCGCAGCAGGTTATCGGCGTTTAAATCGGTATCGGTCTGGTTGAGCGGGCGCGGCATGGTAGTCTCCGTAAAGCTGTGTTTTTGTCATTACGCCACAGCCTGAAGGGAATAAAAAATATCGTTTTATCGTGAGTCTATGCAAAAATGATATGGATAACGCTCAGCCATCAGGTGCCCTATGCCCGCCGTTAACCTACGCCATATCGAGATTTTCCATGCGGTGATGACCACCGGCAACCTCACCGAAGCCGCACAGATGCTGCATACCTCGCAGCCAACGGTCAGCCGCGAGCTGGCCCGCTTTGAGAAAGTGCTGGGCCTGAAGCTGTTTGAGCGCGCGCGCGGCAGGCTGCATCCAACGGTTCAGGGGCTGCGTCTGTTTGAGGAGGTGCAGCGCTCCTGGTACGGACTGGACAGGATCGTGAGCGCGGCGGAAAGCCTGAGGGAGTTCCGCCAGGGCGAGCTGTCCATCGTCTGCCTGCCGGTCTTTTCCCAGTCGTTTCTGCCGGTGCTGTTAGCGCCGTTTCTGGCCCGCTACCCGCAGGTCAGTCTTACCATCGTGCCGCAGGAGTCGCCTCTGCTGGAAGAGTGGCTATCAGCCCAGCGCCACGATTTAGGTCTGACCGAAACCCTCGTCACGCCAGCGGGTACGGAACGCACGGAGCTGCTGTCGCTGGATGAGGTCTGCGTACTGCCCACCAGCCACCCGCTTGCCCGCAAAGCGGTGCTGACCCCGGCGGATTTTCACGGTGAGAACTACATAAGCCTGTCGCAGACCGACAGCTACCGGCAGCTGCTGGACGGCCTGTTTGCCGAACATCAGGTGAAGCGGCGGATGGTGGTGGAGACGCACAGCGCCGCCTCGATCTGCGCGATGGTGCGCGCGGGCGTCGGTATTTCAGTGGTAAACCCGCTTACGGCCATGGATTACGCCAGCAGCGGGGTTGTCCTGCGCCGGTTTAGCGTTTCCGTTCCGTTTACCGTGAGCCTGATCCGCCCGCTGCACCGTCCGGCATCTGCGCTGGTAGAGGCGTTTACCGACCATTTAATCGCCCATGCCCGCCAGGTGGCGCTTCGTTTACCTGACCTGCAAAACGTCCTCTGACAGCATAAACTCCACCGCATCGGCGGCATGAATGGCGGCGGTATCGAATACCGGGATCGGGCTTTGCGCGGCCGGCACCAGCAGGCCGATTTCGGTACAGCCGAAGATCGCCCCTTCCGCCCCCTGCTGCGCCAGCTTTTCGATGACGCTGACATAATAGGCGCGGGAGCGTTCGCTGAAGGTGCCCAGGCAGAGCTCGTCAAAAATAATCTGGTTAATGCGCGCCCGGTCAGCCTCGTCCGGGATCAGGCTTTCAATGCCGAACTGACTGCTCAGCCGCCCACGATAAAAATCCTGCTCCATGGTATAGCGCGTGCCCAGCAGCGCCACGCGCGACATGCCGGCGGCAACAATGGCGCGCCCGGTGGCATCCGCGATATGTAAAAACGGCAGCGAGCAGCGGTTTTCAATGTGCGACGCCACCTTGTGCATGGTGTTGGTACACAGCAAAATCCCCTGCGCTCCCGCCCGCTCCAGCCCGAGCGCGGCGTTGGCCAACATTTCCCCGGCCTTGTCCCACTCCCCGCTGGACTGGCAGGCCTCTATGTCGTGGAAATCCACGCTGTGCAGCAGCAGGCTGGCAGAATGCAGCCCGCCCAGACGCTGCTTAACGCCCTCATTAATCAGGCGGTAGTACGGGATGGTTGATTCCCAGCTCATTCCCCCTAACAGACCGATCGTTTTCATTTTTCCTCCCGTTCGTTTCACCCAGTGAAGCAAACTTGTGATCGCCTTTCCAGTTATTTGGCTAACCGTTTCCTTTTATCCACGGCTGAGATAAGTTAAATGAAACAATGTTTCATTACTTAACGGGGCAAAGAGATGTTTATATTCCATAAAGAGACCACGCTTGAGGATCTGGGGAATGGCGTGACGCGTCGTATTCTGGCGCACGACGGCAAGATGATGGCCGTGGAGGTGAATTTTGAACAGGGGGCGATTGGCCCGATGCACAACCATCATCATGAGCAGCTCACCTACGTTCTCTCGGGCGAGTTTGAGTTTACGATTGGCGAAGAGAAGCACGTGGTGACGGCGGGCGACACGCTCTATAAAGAACCGCACGTAATGCACGGCTGCGTCTGCCTGAAGCCCGGCACGCTGCTGGATACCTTTACGCCGGTGCGCGAAGATTTCCTGAAATAAAAAAAGGCGCCCGGTGAGCGCCTCTTTTGGACGTTATTCCGTTACCGCCTCAGAAAGCGGCGCCGGCAGCGGAGTGCGGGCGCTCATTGCCTCGCGCAGCAGCACGCTGCCGCAGGCAAACAGTCCACCCAGCATACCCGCCAGAAGAACGATCAGGGCTTTGCCCGGGCCATCTTTTTTCACCGGCATTGATGGAGAGAGCTGATACTTGAATGGCTCAACGCTCACATCCTTGAAGGACAGCTTTTGCAGCTGTGCCAGGTAGTATTCACGGTTCTGGAAATCGGCATTCAGCTCGGAAACGTCCTTCAGATTTTTCTCGATCTGGAGCTTCTGGGCAATCCCGTCCGCGCCGAGGGCGACGGAGTAATCCGGATCGTCTTTTACCGCCTGTCCGTTGCTGTACACCGGCTTTTTGATCCCCGCCGCGTTCGCTACCTCCAGCGAGTAGTTCAGGCGCTGCAGGTTCGTATTGTGGATATTGGTCAACCGCACGCGATCCAGCTCCAGCTGCTGCTCCACCGTTCGGGTTTTCAGAAGCAGCTGATCGCGGATGTTCTGCATGGTCTCCTGCTCAACGATGCCGGAGATGTAGTGAATGTACCCGTCCAGAACCTTCTGCGCGTCTTCCGCCGTTGGGGCGGTAAAGCTCAACGTCCAGGAGAGGTACGGCGCTTTATCGGCATTTTTTTCCAGGGTGTTATCGGTTGCCTTCATTTTTTCGGAGATGCTGACCACCGCACGGTGCAGCTCCAGCGGGTCAACCTGGGCGCCATCGAGCTGAGCCATCACGTACGGTGAGCTCTTCATATACTCTTCGAGCAGGGACTGCGACTGAAACTTTTTGATAAACTGATTAAACACGTCCGAGCGAGAGACCTTCACGTCCACGTCAAGCACCTGTAGCGCAACCATCATCTGGCGCAGCGAGCTCCACTGCGTCTGTTCCGCCGGGGTGATCACCGCTTTACTGGTCCATTTTTGCGGCATCAGAAAGGCGATAGCGAGACCGACCAGCGCAAATGCGAACGCGATGGTGATGATTCGTTTTTTTGCCGCCAGCAGAACGTCCAGCAGGCCCAGAAGATCTATTTCTTTAGCGGTTACCGCCGGGGGAGCGTATTGAGGAAAATCGAGATCCGTATGTTTTTTGAAATCCATTGCTGACATAACTGTTCTTCTTCTAATGATGCAGTGAAATTCTGCCTGACAGGTTCCGGTTTACCGAATCATACAAGAAAGTAAGAATTATCTGAATGCCGAAATGGTACATCTGTAGACCTGCTATCAGATTTGGTAGTTAGCCACCTACCGTGACTATAGCCATGTTTGGCTTCACTTAAGCGCCGTTCCCCCTCTCTCCATCGTCTGCGGCAACCGCGCGGAAAAACGTCAAAAATGCCACCCACCTCACTATATTGAAACACCGTTTCGACACCGATCACATTTCCATCATTAAGCGAATGACGCGGAAACAAATCGCAATAATATAAAATAAAACGACGTTTTAATATTCAAGAACACCGGTTCGCCTCTTTTGAAACCCGAGGCGTCCGAAGCAAGCATCACACCAAAAAAGCGTTAAAAAACAAAATCTCATTACGTTATTGCCAGAAGCAGCACCCTGAATTTCAGCCCCTATGCCTCACAAATAAGGCCTGGGGAGATGTAACAGAGCAGATTCCGTTTTAAACCATTGATTGCCAGGTAGGTATATATGAATGAAAACAAGCTGCTGGGGCTCGCGTGGATATCACCCTACATTATCGGGTTGATACTCTTTACGGCATTCCCCTTTGTCTCTTCGTTTTTCCTCAGCTTTACGGATTACGATTTGATGAGCCCGCCGGTGTTTAACGGCATTGAAAACTATCGCTACATGTTTACCGAGGACACGCTCTTCTGGAAATCCATGGGTGTGACCTTTGCCTACGTATTTTTAACTATTCCGCTAAAGCTCGCGTTTGCATTAGGTATTGCCTTTGTTCTGAACTTTAAATTACGCGGCATCGGCTTTTTCCGCACCGCCTACTATATTCCGTCGATCCTCGGCAGCTCCGTCGCCATTGCCGTATTGTGGCGCGCCTTATTTGCGATAGACGGTCTGCTGAACAGCTTTATTGGCGTATTTGGTTTCGACCCGGTGAACTGGCTGGGCGAACCGTCGCTGGCGCTGATGTCCGTTACCCTGCTGCGCGTCTGGCAGTTTGGCTCCGCGATGGTCATCTTCCTGGCCGCGCTGCAAAACGTCCCGCAGTCCCAGTATGAAGCGGCAATGATCGACGGTGCCTCAAAATGGCAAATGTTCATGAAGGTGACCGTGCCGCTGATTACGCCGGTGATCTTCTTCAACTTCATCATGCAGACCACGCAGGCGTTCCAGGAATTTACCGGGCCATACGTCATCACTGGCGGCGGACCGACCTACTCGACCTACCTGTTCTCGCTCTATATCTACGATACCGCGTTCAAGTATTTCGATATGGGTTACGGCGCGGCGCTGGCGTGGGTCCTGTTCCTGGTGGTGGCCGTCTTTGCCGGTATCGCCTTTAAGTCGTCGAAATACTGGGTGTTCTACTCCGCCGATAAAGGAGGCAAAAATGGCTGATATTCAACAACTCTCCACGGCACGCGGCGTTGCCGAACGCGAAGTGGCCCGCACGCTGCGCAGAGAGAAAATCAACGCCAGTATTCGCTATGCGATCCTGCTGTTTGTCGGCCTGCTGATGCTCTACCCGCTGGTGTGGATGTTCTCGGCGTCGTTCAAGCCGAACCACGAGATCTTTACCACCCTCAGCCTGTGGCCCGCGCACGCCACCTGGGATGGCTTTGTGAACGGCTGGAAAACCGGAACCGAGTACAACTTCGGCCATTACATGCTGAACACCTTTAAGTACGTGATCCCGAAGGTGATCCTGACCATTATCTCCTCCACCATCGTGGCGTATGGCTTTGCGCGCTTCGAAATCCCGTGGAAGAAATTCTGGTTCGCCACGCTCATCACCACCATGCTGCTGCCCAGCACCGTGCTGCTTATCCCGCAGTACCTGATGTTCCGTGAAATGGGCATGCTGAACAGCTACATGCCGCTGTACCTGCCGCTGGCCTTCGCCACGCAGGGGTTCTTCGTCTTCATGCTGATCCAGTTCCTGCGCGGCGTGCCGCGCGACATGGAAGAAGCCGCACAGATTGACGGCTGCAACTCCATTCAGGTGCTGTGGTACGTGGTGGTGCCGATCCTGAAACCGGCCATTATCTCCGTCGCCCTGTTCCAGTTCATGTGGTCCATGAACGACTTTATCGGGCCGCTGATTTACGTCTATAGCGTGGATAAATACCCAATTGCACTGGCGCTGAAAATGTCTATCGACGTCACCGAAGGCGCGCCGTGGAACGAAATTCTGGCAATGGCGAGCATCTCCATTTTGCCATCCATCATTGTCTTCTTCCTGGCACAGCGCTACTTCGTACAGGGCGTCACCAGCAGCGGAATTAAAGGTTAAGAGGGAAAAAACATGGCTGAAGTTATTTTCAACAAGCTGGAAAAGGTCTACTCCAACGGTTTTAAAGCGGTGCACGCTATCGATCTTAAGATCGCTGAAGGAGAATTCATGGTGATCGTGGGGCCATCCGGCTGCGCCAAATCCACCACCCTGCGCATGCTGGCGGGGCTGGAAACCATCAGCGGCGGCGAAGTGCGAATCGGCGACAGGATTGTGAACAACCTCGCGCCGAAAGAGCGCGGGATTGCGATGGTGTTCCAGAACTATGCGCTCTACCCGCACATGACGGTGCGCGAGAATCTGGCCTTTGGCCTCAAGCTGAGCAAGCTGCCGAAAGATCGGATCGAGGCCCAGGTGAATGAAGCCGCCAAAATTCTGGAGCTGGAAGAGCTGCTGGACCGCCTGCCGCGCCAGCTCTCCGGCGGCCAGGCGCAGCGCGTGGCGGTCGGCCGCGCGATTGTGAAAAAGCCGGACGTTTTCCTGTTCGACGAGCCGCTCTCCAACCTCGACGCCAAGCTGCGCGCCTCAATGCGTATCCGCATCTCCGACCTGCACAAGCAGCTGAAGAAATCCGGCAAACCGGCGACCACCGTGTACGTCACCCACGACCAGACCGAAGCGATGACCATGGGCGACCGCATCTGCGTGATGAAGCTCGGCCACATCATGCAGGTTGATACGCCGGACAACCTTTACCACAAGCCGAAGAACATGTTCGTGGCGGGCTTCATCGGCGCGCCGGAGATGAACATCCGCAGGAGCGTGCTGGTGGAAAAAGCGGGGCAGCTGCACATCGCCATCGGCGATGAAACCATGCCGCTAAGCGCGGAACAGCAGGAGAAGGTCTCAGATTACGTCGGCCAGGAAATTTTCTACGGCGTGCGCCCGGAGTTTGTATCGCTCTCCGACGCGCCGTTCCCGGAAGGCGGCTGCAGCGGCGAGATGGTGCGCGTTGAGAATATGGGCCACGAATTTTTTGTCTACCTGAAGGTCGCGGACTACGAACTGACCGCCCGAATCCCTTCCGATGAAGCTAAGCCAATGATTGATAAAGGCCTTCACCGTCAGGTGTATTTCACGTTTGATATGAACAAATGTCATATTTTTGACGCTAAAACCGAACAGAACCTCTCTCTCTGATGGAGTGATAAAAATGAAAAAAGTGCTTTTAAGCGCAGCAATCTCCGCCACCCTGGGCCTTACCGCTTTGCCATCGATGGCGCAGAACGTGGATCTACGGATGTCCTGGTGGGGCGGCAATGGCCGTCACCAGGTCACCCTGAAAGCGCTGGAAGAGTTCCATAAGCAGAACCCGGACATTAACGTGAAGGCCGAGTATACCGGCTGGGACGGCCATCTCTCCCGCCTGACGACCCAGATTGCGGGCGGCACCGAGCCTGACGTGATGCAGACTAACTGGAACTGGCTGCCGATCTTCTCCAAAACCGGTGACGGCTTCTACGATCTGAACAAGATGAAGGACGTTATCGACCTGTCGCAGTTCGATCCGAAAGAGCTGCAAACCACCACCGTTAACGGCAAACTCAACGGCATTCCGATTTCGGTGACCGCGCGCGTGTTCTACTTCAACGACGAGACCTGGAAAAAAGCGGGCATTGCCTACCCGAAAACCTGGGACGAGCTGATGGCTGCCGGTAAGACCTTCGAAAGCAAGCTCGGCAAGCAGTACTACCCGGTCATTCTGGAGCACCAGGATACGCTGGCGCTGCTGAACTCGTACATGATCCAGAAGTACAACATCCCCGCCGTGGACGAGAAAACCAAAAAGTTCAGCTACACCAAAGCGCAGTGGGTGGAGTTCTTCCAGACCTACAAAAAGCTGATCGACAGCCACGTGATGCCGGACACCAAATACTATGCCTCGTTCGGCAAGAGCAACATGTATGAGATGAAGCCGTGGATCCAGGGCGAATGGGGCGGCACCTACATGTGGAACTCCACGATTAACAAATATTCCGACAACCTGAAGCCACCGGCGAAGCTGGTGCTGGGCAGCTACCCCATGCTGCCGGGCGCCACCGACGCGGGCCTGTTCTTCAAACCGGCGCAGATGCTGTCGATCGGGAAATCAACCAAAAACCCGGAAGCGGCAGCGAAGCTGATTAACTTTCTGCTGAACAGCAAGGAGGGAGTGGATACGCTGGGTCTGGAGCGCGGCGTACCGCTGAGCAAGGTGGCGGTGCAGTATCTGACCGAAGACGGCACCATCAAAGAGGACGATCCTTCCGTGGCGGGCCTGCGTCTGGCGCAGTCGCTGCCTGCAAAACTCACCGTCTCACCTTACTTTGACGACCCGCAGATTGTGGCGCAGTTCGGCACCTCGTTGCAGTATATCGACTACGGACAGAAAACCGTTGAAGAGGCTGCCGTGGACTTCCAGCGTCAGGCAGAGCGTATTTTGAGACGCGCGATGCGCTAAGGCCGTCTACCGCACCGGACAGTTCCCTCTCCCCTTGGGGCCGAGGGATCCCCAGTAATTTTTTAAGCAGAAGCAATAATGTTGCTTTCTGAATGACTGAGGGCTGTCAGCGATGCCCTGGTCCGGCTGTAAATCGCTGAGGCGTTTCCTGCAGGCCGGGGCGAGGCGCAGGGATGCGCCGAGAGGGCGGAATTTACAGGGACGTTGCCTCCGCCCGTACCCGATAAGCCGGAAGGAATAAGCCGAGGGCACCGCGAAGCGGCGATTTACCGCCGGGAGCCCGGGTCGCCAGGGTGGTGGCGACTGAGCCACCCTGGCACGTTCACCGGTCATGTCGTTACAGAGTAGCAAGGAACATAAAGTGAACGGAATTACCTCAACAGCCATATGTTCCCCCTCACCCCAGCCCTCTCCCTCAAGGGAGAGGGGGTCCTCCGTGCAGGCATTGTTTTGTGGGGAACCCTCAGCCCCTTGGGGAGAGGGTCACGGTGAGGGGGATAAATCACACGCCGATATTACGCAGTTTCTCCCCGCTCATCAGCCTGCGTTCAATATGCTCCAGCGTCACGCCTTTGGTTTCCGGGATCAGCCAGAAGGTCACTCCGATAAACGCCACGTTCAGCACCGTATAGAGCCAGAAGGTGCCCGCCGCGCCAATCGCATCCAGCAGCGTCAGGAAGGTCGCACCGATGATCATGTTCGACACCCAGTTGGTGGTGGTGGAACAGGTAATGCCAAAGTCGCGGCATTTCAGCGGCTGAATTTCAGAGCACAGGATCCACACCACCGGGGCGGCGCTCATTGCATAACCGGCAATGCACATCATGGTCATGCCAACGGAGAGCCAGGAGAGGCCGCTGGACGCCGTGCCGTTATCGAACTGCATCAGGCAGTAGCCTAAGATCAGCGTGCCGAGCGCCATCACGCTAAAACCAATTTTCAGCGCCGGTTTGCGTCCGGCCTTATCAACGGTGAACACCGCGATAAAGGTCGCGAACATAAAGGTCAGTCCCACCACCAGCGTGGCGATCATCTGCTGCTCGGTCGTGGTGAAACCGGCCATTTTGAAGATGCGCGGCGCATAGTACATGATGATGTTCATACCGGTGAACTGCTGCATCGCCTGCAGCAGCATGCCGAGGAACACCGCACGGCGCACGTTGCGGTTAGCCCGGAAGAGCGACCAGCCGCCCTGCTTCAGCTTCAAGCTTTCGCGGATCTCGTTCAGCTCTTCACGCGCTTTTTCGGACGTGTCGCGCAGCATGCGCAGCACCTCTTCCGCCTCCACGTGACGCCCCTTTTGCGCCAGCCAGCGCGGGCTGTTCGGCAGGAAAATAACTAACACAATCAGCACCAGCGCAGGCAGCGCCAGTACGCCAAGCATTGCCCGCCAGTTGCCGCTGTAGCTGAAGTAAGTGTCCGACAGGAACGCCAGCACGATCCCGAGCGTCACCATCAGCTGGTACATGCTGATCATTTTACCGCGCACGTTCTCGCTCGCCATTTCGGAGAGGTACAGCGGTGCGGTGTAGGACGCGATGCCCACCGCCACGCCCAGCAGCACGCGGGAGAGCAGCAGCACTTCAACGTTGGTGGCAAACGCCGAGCCGATAGAGCCGGCAACGAACAGGATCGCCCCGACCATCAGGCTGTATTTACGCCCGAGACGGAACGAGAGCCAGCCGTTAAACAGCGCGCCGATGGCTGCACCCAGCATCATGCTGCTCACCACCCACTCCTGAAGGCGGTTACTCAGCGTGAAGTGGTCGGTAATAAAGGGCAGTGCGCCGGCGATAACGCCGATATCCAGTCCGAACAGTAAGCCGGCTACGGCAGCCGCAACAGAAACAAACTGGTTCATGCGTCGGGTATCGCGCAGCGCAGCGGGCATAAGGGTAGAGTCATTTATAGATGTCATAGTTTCCTGCCTCAACAGCGAAATTCGTTAACTGAAATTACGAGATACCGGCAGAAAGTGTCAGGTCGGAACTGGTGAAGATATGGATTTTTTCGCTACGACATATGGAACTGTGATGGACATTACAATTTCAAATCAGGGTAATTAAACCTGCTTTTTTATTAATCAGTTCATTTTCAAGCAATTAATGTGTGATGCGCGTCATTTATTCTTTTTTGATATGGATTTTTCATCTTTCAGGATATGGATAATGGCTATTTTGGCGCAAAAAAAACCTCCGCCCGTGGGCAGAGGTTCTTTATTCTGGCTGAATTAACGCGCCAGCCAGCCGCCGTCGACGGCAATGGTGTAGCCGTTAACGTAATCCGATGCCGGGGAAGCCAGGAACACAATCGGCCCCATCAGATCGCTCGGCAGGCCCCAGCGCCCTGCCGGAATACGCTCGAGGATCGCCGCGCTGCGTTCTTCATCCGCGCGCAGCTGCTGGGTATTGTTAGTGGCCATGTAGCCCGGCGCAATCGCGTTAACGTTAATGTTGTGCTGCGCCCACTCGTTTGCCAGCAGGCGGGTCACGCCCATCACGGCGCTTTTCGACGCGGTGTAAGACGGTACGCGGATGCCGCCCTGGAAGGAGAGCATGGAGGCAATATTGACGATCTTGCCGCCTTTCCCCTGCGCGATGAAGTGCTTCGCCGCCGCCTGAGACATGAAGAACACGCTCTTGATGTTCAGGTTCATGACGTCGTCCCAGTCCGTCTCGCTGAAGTTAATCGCGTCTTCACGACGGATCAGACCGGCGTTGTTAACCAGAATATCAATATGACCGAACTCCGCCACGGCGCGATCCAGCAGCTCGGGGATGGCGTCGATTTTGCGCAGATCGGCGGTCAGGCTCAGAAAACGGCGGCCCAGCGCGGTTACGCGCTCGATGGTTTCAGTCGGCTCAACGATGTTAATCCCAACGATGTCGCAGCCCGCTTCCGCCAGACCTAACGCCATGCCCTGGCCCAGGCCGGTGTCACAACCGGACACCACGGCCACTTTACCCTGCAGAGAAAATGCATCCAGAATCATGTTTTTTCCTTAATCATTCAGCGCCTGTCACCAACAGGCAGAGTTGTGCTTAACTGCCTGCGGCTAGCGCAGATCCTTAACAGCGACGTGGTCCATGTCATCAAAGACCTGGTTTTCACCGACCATACCCCAGATGAAGGTATAGGCTTTCGTCCCCACGCCGGAATGAATAGACCAGCTCGGGGAGATGACCGCCTGCTCGTTGTGCATCACGATATGGCGCGTCTCCTGCGGCTGTCCCATCATGTGGAACACGCAGGCATCTTCATCCATGTTGAAGTAGAAGTAGACTTCCATGCGGCGCTCGTGGGTATGGCACGGCATGGTGTTCCACAGGTTGCCCGGCGCAAGCTCGGTCAGCCCCATGCTGAGCTGGCAGGTCTCCAGCACGTCCGGAACGAAGTATTTGTTGATGGTGCGGCGGTTGCTGGTGAGGTTATCGCCAAGCGTGACCGGGGCAACGTCCGCAGGCGTTACTTTTTTGGTCGGGTAAGTGGTATGGGCCGGGGCGCAGTTATAGTAAAACTTCGCCGGCTTGCCGGCGTCGACGCTGGCAAACACCACTTCTTTCGCCCCTTTGCCGACGTAAAGCGCGTCGCGGTGGCCAATCTCGTAGCACTGGCCGTCAACCGTAATGGTGCCCGGCCCGCCGATGTTAATCACGCCCAGCTCGCGGCGCTCGAGGAAGTAGCTCACGCCCAGCTGCTTGCCCACTTCGCCGCCCACGGAGACGGTGCTCGCCACGGGCATAATTCCGCCCACGATAATGCGGTCAATATGGCTGTAGACCATGGTGTATTTGTCGGCTTCGAACACCTGCTCGACTAAAAACTCGCCGCGCAGCCCCTGAGTATCCAGCGTTTTTGCATGCGCACTGTGGATGCTTTGTCTGACTTCCACATCAACCTCCAGAATGGATCGTGCCCGAAGGCAAAGTTAATTAACGAAACAACGTTCCGTTTTCGTGATGAGCACATATTATCCCCTGATAAATGCCTTTTCAATTACATTTAAAACAACGTTTCATTTTTTCTGCGTGTTTCTTCCAGAAATGGCGTTTCGATCACGATAAATCTATCCCGACGCAATCCCCAGCACTGAAACTGATAAATTGCGCTGTCAGTCACACATAATGAAACGATGTTTTGATAATTTAACACCCAGTTTTCAACCCATTCTTCGCGTTCAAAGGAGTGCATTATGGCTAAAGGCATGCGGGTCAAGCTGAACTATGAGGTCAGCCGCGATCCGGATACGGGCGTGGAAGTCACCCGCCTGACCCCACCGGAAGTAACCTGTCATCGCAACTACTTTTACCAGAAGTGCTTCTTTAACGACGGCAGCCATCTGCTGTTCGCCGGGGAGTTCGACGGTCACTGGAACTATTACCTGCTGGATCTGAACAATGCCGAAGCGGTGCAGCTCACCGAAGGCCCGGGCGATAACACCTTTGGCGGGTTCCTCTCCCCGGACGATAAATCCTTCTACTATGTGAAAAACGATCGCATCCTGCTGGAGGTGGATTTAGAGACGCTGGCGGAGCGCGAGGTGTACCGCGTCCCGGAAGAGTGGGTGGGCTACGGTACCTGGGTCGCGAACAGCGCCTGCACCAAACTGGTGGGCATTGAGATTGCCAGACGTGACTGGACGCCGCTCAACGACTGGAAAATTTTCCACGACTTCTTCCATAAGGGGCCGCACTGCCGCCTGCTGCGCGTTGACCTGAAAACGGGTGAAAGCGCCACCGTTCACGACGAGAAGATCTGGCTGGGACATCCGATTTATCGCCCGTTCGACGACAATACCGTGGCCTTCTGCCATGAAGGGCCGCACGATCTGGTTGACGCACGCATGTGGCTGGTCAATGAAGACGGCAGCAACGTGCGAAAGGTCAAAACGCACGCGGAAGGTGAAAGCTGCACGCATGAATTTTGGGTGCCGGACGGCTCCGCGCTGGTCTATGTCTCTTACCTGAAGGGCCAGCAGGGGCGCACCATCTCCCGCTACAGCCCGGATACCGGCATTAATGAAGCGGTGATGAGCATGCCTGCCTGTTCGCACCTGATGAGCAACTTTGACGGCACCATGCTCGTTGGCGACGGTTCCGGCACGCCTGTCGACGTAAAAGACACCGGCGGCTACACCATCGATAACGATCCTTACCTGTATGCCTTTGACGTGGCGAAGAAAGCCTGTTTCCGCATCGCCCGTCACGACACCTCCTGGGCCACGGTAGCGAACAGCCGCCAGGTGACCCACCCGCATCCATCCTTCACTCCGGATGAGAAAGCGGTTCTGTACAGTTCCGATAAAGACGGCAAGCCGGCGCTCTATATCGCGAAACTCCCCGAGCAACCTGAAATGTTGCATGCCTGACTTGAGTTAGTGTTTCTGTAACTGGCCTTGCCCTCCGTTTCGGGGGGCTTTTTTTTGCGTAATGCGCTTTTCCCCGGCACAAAAAAACCGGCTCAAGCGAGCCGGCCTTTTCCCGGAGGTACTGCCTGTTTTAGAAAGAGTACGCCACGCCTAAACGGAAGCGGGTCTGACGTTCGTCAGTCTCTTTAACGCCCACGTTCCCTACCTCAACATACGGCGCCCAGTTTTTATCCCATTTATAGGCCAGCTTGGCGTTATATTCGTTGGAGTAATCTTTATTATTATTTCGGGCCATGCCCTCTGCGCTTTTCGCATAAACATAGTTCAGCTCGGTACGCCAGTCGCCTAATACCCAACCGACCCAGGCATCGCCACGGTTAACCTTGTCATCGTCTTTATTTTCGCTTGACGGATAACGGGTATATTCATAGCGGTAACGCGCGGCCACGTAGAAGCCATTATCGAAGCTATATTGTAAATGCAGATTCGGTTTATAAATGGTGCGGCTGTCGGTGCTTTCAATCGTAAACGCTGGCGTCAGGGCAATATTGTCCGTCGCTTTCCAGCGCCAGCTGATCTGATCTTCATGACCGTTACCTACCACATCGGCAAACGGCCGATCGGCTTTGTCACCGCCCGACTTCCACTTCGCCTCTACCGAAAAACCAAGACCATTATCAAAGCGATGCGAGACGGCAACGCGGTCGGCGTTCGAGCCGCTGTCGATGTATTCGTGACGCAGATCGACGGTGACGGCGTGAGACATAAAAGAGGCACTAATAAGAGAGGCAAGGACCAGAGATTTTTTAAGCATGAAAAAACCCTCAATTAAAATGATGTTTCGTTTTTATGAAACTTGAGTTTATTTTTTATGCACCTGTACTTTAGTGACAAAGATCGAAATTATTTGTTTCATTTTTTTTGGCAAAGATCGGCGTGAACCCCATCAACAAAAAAGGGGATTTAACCGTAAATTTCAGGAGAGAGATCACACTGAGAAGATCGCAACGCGAATTATTATCCGCGCAAGGATCGCCGCAAGTTTAAGAAAGAGCTTATAAAGGTAAAAAAGGTTTAGGGAGGCAAAAAAAAACCTCCCGTTGGGAGGCTTTTACGCGCAGAGGGGGAGATTACCGTTCGATAGCCAGCGCCACCCCCTGCCCTCCGCCAATGCACAGCGTCGCAATCCCTTTGCGGGCGTTACGCTTTTTCATTTCATGGACTAACGAGACCAGAATGCGGCAGCCAGAGGCTCCGATAGGATGGCCAAGCGCGATGGCGCCGCCGTTTACGTTAACCCGCAGCGGATCCCACTCCAGCATTTTTCCGACCGAGATCGCCTGCGCGGCGAAAGCTTCGTTGACTTCAATCAGATCCACTTCGCTCAGCTGCCAGCCCGCCCGCTCCAGGCAGCGGCGCGTGGCGTAAACCGGGGCAATCCCCATGAGTGCCGGATCAACGCCGACGCTGGCAAAGGCTTTGATCCGCGCCAGCACCGGCAGCGCCAGCTCCTGGGCTTTGCTTTCGCTCATCATCATCACCGCCGCGGCGCCGTCGTTGATGGAAGAGGCGTTGCCCGCCGTCACCGAACCCTGCGTTTCGAAGGCCGGATTGAGCTTTGCCAGCCCTTCTGCGCTGGTATCGGTACGCGGCTGTTCATCGGTATCGACGATGAACGCGTCTCCGTTCTGGCGCCGGGTACTGACCGGAACAATTTCATCGCGAAAGCGCCCGGAATCGATCGCGGCACGCGCCTTTTGCTGCGAGCTGAGGGCATACGCGTCCTGAAGCTCGCGGCTGATGCCGTATTCCCGCGCCAGGTTCTCCGCCGTCACGCCCATGTGGTAATCGTTGAAGGCGTCCCACAGCCCGTCGTGAACCAGGCTGTCGAGCAGCTGGCTGTTTCCGAGCTGCGCGCCGGTCCGGCTGTCGGTCAGCACGTGCGGGGCGCGGCTCATATTCTCCTGCCCGCCGGCAATCACGACATCCGCTTCGCCGCACTGGATAGCCTGCGTCGCCAGATGCAGCGCTTTCAGGCCTGAGCCACAGACGTCGTTGATGGTGATGGCCGAAACGGTGTTGGGCAGGCCGCCCTTCAGCGCCGCCTGGCGCGCAGGGTTTTGTCCCGCGCCAGCGGTCAGCACCTGGCCCAGGATCACCTCATCAACTTCATGTGCGGCGATCCCGCTACGCTCCACCAGCGCCTTCACCACCACGCTGCCGAGATCAACCGCAGAGTGGCGCGCAAGCGCTCCCTGAAAACAGCCGATAGCCGTACGTAACGCACCCACTATAACGACATCTTTCATCACGACCTCTGTACAAAATGACATGACGATAGTAGAGGATTGTTATCAACAATTGACGCAAATGTTTAAAATTAGTGAGTTTAGTCACAGGATTATCGCGCATCCTGAAGGTACTGTCGCAGCCAGCTTCCGGCGACGCCGGGCGGGGATCGTTTGTTCCACAGCAGATCGATAGCAATCGACCTCGGCCAGCCCGGCACGTTCAGCTGCACCAGCGATTTCGACGCGGCAAATTCGTCAACCAGCGCGCAGGGCAATGCGCACCAGCCAAAGCCCTGCACCGCCATACTCAACAGCAGCAGGTAGTTCGGCGCGGACCAGACCGGCCCGCGCGCAAGGGTGGCCTCACGTTCAAGATAGGTACTCAGCCGCAGCTCGCGCCAGCCGTGAAGCTCGTCCGCATGGGTCTCGTGCTGGCCCGCCAGCGGATGCCCGGCAGAGACGTAGATGGCCATTCGCGTCTGCATGGGCAGCCTTGTCGCGCCGATATCCGTCGGATAGCCGTCCCGCGCTTCCGTCAGGCCAATCTGCGCCCGCTCCTTTTGCAGCAGATCGATAACGTCTTCCTCTTCCCCAATCAGGCACTCAAATTCCGTGTGCGGAAAACGCTGGTCGAACTGGCTCATCATCGCTTCCAGCACGGCCGGGTTTAGCGTATCGGATAGCACGAAGGTAAAACGCGCCTCCGTTTGCGCCGTTAAGGATACCGCCAGCTCGTCCAGCCGCGCGCTGGCGGCCAGAATCGACTGCACATAGCCCAGCACCTGTTCCCCCTGCGCGGTTAACACCGGCTGGCGCGCCGAGCGGTCGAAAAGCTCAAACCCAAGGTCAGCTTCAAGGTTGGCGATGGAGGTGCTGATGGTGGACTGGCTCTTGCGCAGCCGCCGGGCGGCGGCGGAAAACGATCCGGCGGCGACGGTTTCGACAAACGCGGTCAGTGCTTCGGGAGAATAGCGCATGATGTATCTACTTTATCGATGGATACCATCTTTTATATATCACCTTAAGCGATAAGAATAGGCCGCATCGACGCCCATACTGGCGTAACCATGAGGTGAATATGCAACATCAGGATGCACTCCAGCGTAAATTACCGGAGCGAATCTTCCATGCCGTCTGCTTTGAGGGCATCGCCACGGCGATCCTCGCCCCCACCGCCGCGTGGCTAATGCAGCGCTCGGTTCTTGAAATGGGTGGCCTGACCATCATTCTGGCGACCACGGCAATGCTCTGGAACATTATCTACAACTTCGGTTTCGACCGTTTCTGGCCGGTGCAGCGGGTCAAGCGAACGGCGAAAGTACGCGCCCTGCATGCGCTGGGTTTTGAATGCGGCTTTATCGTGATTGGCGTAACCATCGTCGCCGCGGTGCTGGGCGTGACGCTGCTTCAGGCATTCACGCTGGAAATCGGCTTCTTCCTGTTCTTCCTGCCGTACACCATGCTCTACAACTGGGCGTACGATACGCTGCGCGAGAAAATTATCAGGCGCCGCCAGCAGCGACGCGCCCTGGCAGGCTAATTCCCTTCTGGCCGGAGGCCCTCTCCGGCCCCTTCCCTGCGAAGCAACTACGATCTCAACGCATAATTATGGTAAATTGCACTCCTTTTTGTTCGTTTTATAGTTGATACGTTGCTCTAATGTCGAAAATTTGGTCAAAAGAAGAGACTCTCTGGAGTTTCGCCCTCTACGGCACTGCCGTGGGCGCAGGAACCCTGTTCTTGCCCATTCAGCTCGGCTCTGCTGGCGCGATTGTCCTGCTGATCACCGCCCTTGTGGCGTATCCCTTAACCTACTGGCCGCATAAAGCGCTGGCGCAATTTATCCTGTCGTCGAAAACGAAAGGCAGCGAGGGGATCACCGGCGCCGTTTCCCATTACTACGGTAAAAAGATCGGTAACCTGATCACCACGCTCTATTTCGTGGCCTTCTTTGTGGTGGTGCTGATTTACGCGGTGGCGATTACCAACTCGCTGACTGAACAGCTGGCGAAACGGATGACGGTGGATACCGGCGTGCGGATGCTGGTGAGCTTTGGCGTGGTGCTGATCCTGAATCTGATCTTCCTGATGGGGCGGCACATTACCATTAAGGTAATGGGATTCCTGGTGTTTCCGCTGATCGCCTATTTCCTGTTTGTCTCGCTGTATCTGACGGGAAGCTGGCAGCCGTCGCTGCTGACCAGCCAGATGGCCTTCGACCAGCATACGCTGCACCAGGTGTGGATTTCGATCCCGGTGATGGTTTTCGCCTTTAGCCATACCCCTATCATCTCGACCTTCGCCGTAGACCGTCGCGAAAAATACGGCGACGAGGCCATGGGTAAATGCAAAAAAATCATGAAGGTGGCGTACCTGATCATCTGCCTCAGCGTGCTGTTCTTTGTGTTCAGCTGCCTGCTTTCGATTCCACCGTCCTATATCGTGGCGGCAAAAGAGGAAGGGGTGACAATCCTGTCCGCGCTGTCGATGATGCCCTCGTCGCCGGCATGGCTGGGTATTTCCGGCATCATCGTGGCGATTATTGCGATGTCGAAATCGTTCCTCGGCACCTATTTTGGGGTGATTGAAGGGGCAACCGAGATCATGAAGTCGTCGCTGAATCAGGTCGGGGTGAAGAAAAGCCGCGCCTTTAACCGCGCCGTTTCGATCCTTGGGGTGTCGCTGATTACCTTTGCGGTCTGCTGCATCAATCCGAATGCTATCTCAATGATTTACGCTATTAGCGGTCCGCTTATCGCCATGATCCTGTTCATCATGCCGACGCTGTCGACCTACCTGATCCCGTCACTGAAACCGTACCGCTCTGTCGGTAACCTGCTGACGCTGATTGTGGGCGTGCTGTGCGTGTCGGTGATGTTTGTCGGTTGAGTGCGCTGCCCGGCGCAATGCCGGGCATCGGCTTCACGCCCGGATATCGTCATACTCCCGCGTATTATCAAACTCATGCTTCGCAAACGGGCACAGGGGGATAATTTTACGGTTCTCACCGCGCATCTTCTCCACCACTTTTGCCACCAGCTGTTTACCCACGCCCTGGCCCTTCAGGCTCGGATCCACATCGGTGTGCTCGATAATGCTCAGATGCTCGCCGGTCGGGACAAAGACGATCTCCGCCACCTGATTACCTTCGGCATCGTTAACGTAAAACTTGTTATGGCCTTCAAGAATATCCATGGTTCCTCGCTTATTTTTGGCGGTACTTCAGCGCACCGCTCGGGCAGGTATCAATTACGCGTACGGCAGTTTCTTCATCCACTTCATCGGGTGCTATCCACGGCTTACGCTTCAGGTCGAACAGCTTTGCGCTACCGCGCACGCAGTTCCCCGAGTGTTTGCAGATCCCGGTGTTGAAGTAGACATCAATTTTCTCACCGGTGTAGGCCCGGTACCCCGCCTCCAGTAGCTCCTGATCCATGACATTGCCTCTGTAATTATTGTGGTGACGAATGCAGCATACCCTCACCCGTTCCGGCTGACCACGTCAAAAATGACGATCGGACGCGTTGTTTACGGCGCGTTATTTCGCTTCTCACTTAAGAATATTCCGAATACAAAGACGCGCGCCGGTACGATATATTTTTGCGCTACGTCAATTCATGTAATAATTTCCGCCGCGTTCATATTAAGATTATTAGCTAAGCGGAATCCTAACCGCCCGCGTTATTTATCCCTAAGCAATGGATTTACCGTAGATTTTCAAAATCCATAACGAAGCGGTATTTTCCCCTCCCCGCTGAAAATACCGTGAAACGAGCGCGGCGATAAATTTGACTCTTCTCACATAACGACTAATGTTAATTCCTGAACGACAAGTGATACGGTTTTCTTATCGTATCTCCTGACATAAACGCAACATGAGGGTTGATATATGGCAGAACAACATCGTGGTGGTTCCGGTAATTTCGCTGAAGACCGTGAAAAAGCATCAGAAGCTGGACGTAAAGGCGGCCAGCACAGCGGCGGTAATTTCAAAAACGATCCGCAACGCGCATCTGAAGCGGGTAAGAAAGGGGGACAGAACAGTCACGGCGGAGGCCGTAAATCTGATAACTCCTGATCTTATTTAAAGCTCTTATAAATATATCGAGAGCATGCTGCGGGCCTGACGGCTCGCAGTAATTCCCCCTTATTTTACCGGAGCGAATATATGAATATGAAAAGTGTTGAAGACGTATTTATTCACCTCTTATCCGACACCTACAGCGCTGAGAAACAGCTGACCCGCGCGCTAAGCAAACTGGCCCGCGCCGCCTCCAGCGAGAAGCTGAGCGCCGCGTTCACGGCTCACCTTGAGGAGACGCAGGGACAGATCGAACGTATCGATCAGATTATCGAGCAGGAGTCCGGCCTTAAGCTGAAGCGTATGAAGTGCGTGGCGATGGAAGGCTTAATTGAAGAAGCCAACGAAGTCATTGAGAGTACGGAAAAAAATGAAGTACGTGACGCTGCGTTAATTGCGGCAGCGCAGAAAGTAGAACACTACGAAATTGCCAGCTACGGTACCCTTGCCACCCTGGCTGAACAATTAGGCTATAAGAAAGCCGTTAAACTTCTTGCCGAAACTCTGGAAGAAGAAAAAGAAACCGATCTCAAATTAACCGATCTGGCTGTCGGCAATATTAATCAAAAAGCCCAGAAAGGATAAATTAAAAGTTTGATGAGCATCAGCACCAAAAATTAACCAGAATATAAATCACAGGAGTTAATTATGAATCATGTAGAACACTACCATGATTGGCTACGCGATGCCCATGCGATGGAAAAGCAAGCCGAATCAATGCTGGAATCAATGGCTGGCCGTATTGATAATTACCCGGACCTGCGTGCCCGAATTGAACAACACGTTAACGAGACTAAACGCCAAATTACATTGCTGGAGGAAATTCTTGACCGCAATGATATTTCGCGTTCAGTCATTAAAGATTCCATGAGCAAAATGGCGGCGCTCGGCCAGTCCATTGGCGGCATGTTCCCGTCTGATGAAATCGTTAAAGGCTCCATCAGCGGCTACGTATTTGAGCAGTTCGAAATTGCCTGTTACACCTCCCTGCTGGCAGCGGCCAAAAAAGCGGGCGATACCGCCTCTATTCCCGCCATCGAGACGATTCTGGCGGAAGAGCGCGAAATGGCTGACTGGCTGCTTCGTCACATCCCGCAGACAACGGAACAGTTCCTGCTGCGCTCCGACGCGGACGGCGTAGAAGCGAAAAAATAACGGAAGAGGGAGAATCTATGTTTCGACACGTAAAACAGCTGCAATACACGGTTCGCGTAGCCGAACCGAATCCGGGTCTGGCTAACCTTCTGCTTGAGCAGTTTGGCGGACCACAGGGCGAACTTGCCGCGGCATGTCGTTACTTTACGCAGGGACTGAGCGACGACGATCCCGGTCGTAAAGATATGCTGATGGATATCGCGACCGAGGAGCTAAGTCACCTGGAAATCATCGGTACCCTGGTGGGTATGCTGAACAAGGGTGCAAAAGGTGAACTGGCGGAAGGCGTTGAGAATGAAGCGGAGCTGTACCGGTCCATGACCGAGAACGGCAACGACAGCCACATCACCTCCCTGCTCTACGGTGGCGGTACCCCGCTTACCAACTCCGCGGGCGTGCCCTGGACGGCAGCCTACGTAGATACCATTGGCGAACCCACGGCCGACCTGCGCTCTAACATAGCGGCAGAGGCGCGCGCTAAGATTATCTACGAGCGGCTGATTAACGTAACGGACGATCCGGGCGTTAAGGATGCGCTGGCATTTTTAATGACGCGTGAAGCAGCGCACCAGCTCTCGTTCGAAAAGGCGCTTCAGTCGATCCGCAACAATTTCCCACCGGGTAAATTGCCGCCGATCGAAGAGTACACCAACAAGTACTACAATATGTCTGAGGGCGGAGAAGTTCGCGGAAGCTGGAACAGCGATAAGCACTTTGATTACGTGGAATCCCCTCAGCCAGCGGTTGATGGTGGTGACGGTAGCGCAAGCGTAACGCTCACGACGGAGCAGGCCACACTGGTCAAAGCAATGTCTGCGCGCACGAAATCCGATCCAACGGCCGATCCGTTAACCGGCGCCGAGCTTGGCGCGGGTAAGAAAAAACCGTAACCGGTTTTGCCAGGCAGCCTGACGCTGTCTGGCAACTCCCTTGCGCTATCAGTTCCAGAGGTACGGAGCATGTTCGAGCTTGATGCGTTTCATCTTGCCAGGATCCAGTTCGCCTTTACCGTCTCCTTTCATATTCTCTTTCCGGCGATCACCATCGGGCTCGCAAGCTATCTGGTGGTACTCGAAGGAATGTGGCTTCGCACTAAAAACGATGTCTGGCGCTCGCTATACCATTTCTGGCTGAAAATTTTCGCCGTTAACTTTGGTATGGGCGTGGTCTCCGGGCTGGTGATGGCCTACCAGTTTGGCACCAACTGGAGCGGCTTTTCCCAGTTCGCGGGCAGTATTACCGGCCCCCTGCTCACCTATGAAGTGTTAACCGCCTTCTTCCTGGAAGCCGGTTTTTTAGGCGTGATGCTGTTCGGCTGGAACAAGGTCGGCCCGGGCCTGCACTTCTTTGCTACCTGCATGGTGGCGCTGGGCACCCTAATGTCCACCTTCTGGATCCTCGCCTCCAACAGCTGGATGCACACCCCGCAGGGCTTCAGTATTCAGAACGGCCAGGTCATTCCCGAAGACTGGCTGGCTATCATCTTTAACCCCTCGTTCCCCTATCGCCTGATCCACATGTCCATCGCCGCCTTCCTGTGCAGCGCGTTGTTTGTGGGCGCGTCCGGAGCGTGGCATCTGCTGCGCGGCAACGATACGCCCGCCGTGCGCAAAATGTTCTCCATGGCGATGTGGATGGCGCTGCTGGTCGCGCCCATTCAGGCGGTGGTCGGAGATATGCACGGCCTGAATACGCTGGAGCATCAGCCTGCCAAGATTGCCGCGATTGAAGGCCACTGGGAGAACCCGCCCGGCGAGGCGACCCCGCTGCTGCTGTTTGGCGTACCGGATATGGAAGAGGAGCGCACCAAATACGGGCTTGAAATACCCGCGCTCGGCAGCCTGATCCTGACGCACAGCCTGGATAAACAGGTTCCGGCCCTGAAAGATTTTCCGAAAGAGGATCGCCCGAACTCGCTCATCGTCTTCTGGTCCTTCCGCATTATGGTCGGCATGGGGCTGCTGATGATTACGCTCGGCGTGCTCAGCGTCTGGCTGCGCTATCGCCGTCGGCTCTATCATTCGCGGCCTTTCCACTGGTTTGCCCTGTGCATGGGTCCCGCCGGACTGCTCGCGCTGCTTGCCGGCTGGGTCACTACCGAAGTGGGCCGCCAGCCGTGGGTCGTCTACGGCTATCTGCGCACGATTGACGCGGTTTCTCTGCACAGCACGCTGCAGATGAGCATCAGCCTGCTGGCCTTTATCGTGGTCTATTGTTCGGTGTTCGGCGTGGGCTACGTCTATCTCGCCCGGTTGATTAAGAAAGGGCCGCAGCCCGTCGGCACGCTAACGTCTAATACGTCGGGCACGCCTGCCCGTCCGCTGTCCGCCGCCGAGTCTGTTCCGGAAGAGGAGAAGATCTGATGGGCGTCGATATCCCGGTCATCTGGTTTGCCATTATTGTCTTCGCCACGCTGATGTACATCATCATGGACGGCTTCGATCTCGGTATCGGCATGCTGTTCAGCTTCGTGGGGGATGCCAAAGAGCGCGACGTGATGGTAAACAGCGTCGCCCCGGTGTGGGACGGAAATGAAACCTGGCTGGTTCTCGGCGGCGCGGGGCTGTTCGGCGCGTTCCCGCTGGCCTATGCGGTGATTATCGATGCGCTCACCATCCCGCTCACCGCCATGCTGATCGGCCTTATTTTCCGCGGCGTGGCGTTTGAGTTTCGCTTCAAGGCCACCCCTTCGCACCGCAAGTTCTGGGATTACGCCTTTGCCGGCGGCTCCCTGCTCGCGACCTTCAGCCAGGGGATCGTGGTCGGGGCGATGATTAACGGCTTCGACGTGGAAGGACGGCGCTTTGTCGGTTCGTCGCTGGACTGGTTTACGCCGTTTAACCTGTTCTGCGGGCTGGGGTTAATCGTCGCCTATACCCTGCTCGCCACCACGTGGCTGATCATGAAAAGCGAAGGCGCGCTGCAGCGCCGCATGCGCGAGCTGACCCGCCACGTGCTGCTGGCGCTGATCGCCGTGATTGCGGTGGTGAGCATCTGGACCCCGCTCGGCTGGCAGTTTGTCGCCGAACGCTGGTTCACCCTGCCCAACTTCTTCTGGTTCCTGCCGGTGCCGTTGCTGGTCGCGGTATTTAGCCTGTGGATCTGGCGGCTGACGCGCAATCCCGACAGCCATGCCCGCCCGTTCCTGCTCACGCTGGGCTTAATCTTCCTCGGCTTTAGCGGGCTTGGCATCAGCCTGTGGCCGCATATTATCCCGCCGCGCATTACCCTGTGGGAAGCCGCCGCGCCGCCTGCCAGCCAGCTGTTTATGCTGATCGGCACGCTGCTCATCATCCCGGTGATCCTGGTGTATACCGCCTGGAGCTACTACGTCTTCCGGGGCAAAGTATCTGATACCGAAGGTTATCACTAAGGATTGCTATGGCAGGCTGGCATACACGCGCCATTATTTATCAGATTGATACCGCCCTGTTTTACGACCTGAACGGCGATGGCTGTGGCGACATCGCCGGGATAACCGCCAAGCTGCGCTACATCCGCCGGATGGGCGCGACGGTTATCTGGATCACCCCGTTTTATCTCACGCCCTTTCTTGATGAAGGTTACGACGTGAGCGACCATTTGCAGGTCGATCCCCGCTTCGGAAAGCTCAACGATATTATCGCCTTTATTGAACACGCGCGGGAGCTGGGGATGCAGGTCATTATTGAGCTGCTGATCCAGCATACCTCGAACGCGCATCCCTGGTTTCAGCAGGCCCGCCGCAGCCCGCACTCCCCTTACCGTGACTACTACCTGTGGTCCGACACGGACGACGACGATACGCCCCCCATGTTTCCGGGCGTAGAGAAAAGCGTCTGGACGTGGGACGACGAGGCGGGGCAATACTATCGGCATATGTTTTACCACCACGAGCCGGATCTCAATCTGGCCTGCCCCGCCGTGCTGAAGGAGGTGGAGAACATCATCATCTTCTGGCTAAAGCTCGGGGTGTCCGGCTTTCGCCTGGACGCGGCGTCGCACCTGACAAAACAAGCCGGACGCGGGGATGAAAAGAGAGGGCTGTGGATCCTTGAGCACATGCGCCGCCTCATCGAACAGCATAACCCGGACGCGATCCTGCTCGGCGAAGTCGACGTGGAGGTTGAAGCCTACAAAGATTATTTTGGGAAGAACGACCGTCTGAACCTGGTGCTGAATTTCTGGCTAAACAAGTTCTTCTACGTCAGCCTTGCGGAGAAAAGCGCGCGGCCGCTGCGCAACGCGGTGAAGAAAATGATCGTGCCGCCGGACTCCTGCTGCTTCGCCAACTGGCTGCGCAATCATGACGAGCTGGATCTGGACGGGATCGGTAAAAAAGCGAAGCAGACCGTGCTGGACGCGTTCGCGCCCGACGAAGAGATGAGCGTCTACCAGCGCGGGATCCGCCGTCGTCTTGCGCCGATGCTCAACGGCGACCAAAAGCGGCTGGCCTTTTGCCATGCGGTTCTCTTTTCTCTGCCGGGCGTACCGGTCATGCGCTACGGGGATGAAATTGGCATGGGTGATGATTTAGCGCTGGAAGAGCGTTACGCCGTGCGCACGCCGATGCAGTGGGCCCCGTCGCAGGGCGGCGGCTTCTCGGATGCCGACCCGGAGACCTTTATTGCCCCGATGATTGACCACGGCCCGTTCCGCTATCAGAAAATCAACGTGGCGGATTCGCTTTTACACCGCAGCTCGCTCCTGCACCGCATTATCGACATTGCCAATACGCGCTCGGAGTTTCCTGAAATCGGCATCGCGCCGTTTCGTCTTATCACGATCGACAACGACGCGGTGCTGGGGATCTATTACGAAACCGATACGCGCAGCATTCTCACCTTCGTTAACTTCAGCGATAAGCCCGTCACGTTTACCGCCCGAGGGATACGCCATGCCACATGGACCGCCTGCCTGGCGGACAAACGCTACAGCGACGCGCTGGAGTGCGGCAAAACCGCTGAACTCAGCCTCAGCGGTTACGGCTACCGCTGGTTCTGGACCAATCGTACCGCGCTGCGCTGATCACCTTTTGCGCGAGAACAGCAGGCGGGCCACGATGGCCCCCGTCACGGCAAGGGAGCCGAGCAGCACCTTTCCCGGCACGCCCGAGCTTATGCTGGCGGCGCGATCTTTCGCTTCGTCGGTGAAGCGCCCGTGGATCCTGTGCGGCTCATTGACCGGCCGATCCAGATAATCCTGACGATCGTCCGCATTCAGCGTGGTGGTCATTTGCCCTTCCCAGGCCTTTTTGACCATCAGCCGATCCAGGAAACCGGGGAACAAAAATTGCCCGGCAATCGACTGGATAGTGCTGCTGCCCACCCACAGTTCCCGCACCGGATTTTGCGCCACCCTGAAAATAGCGCTGGCGGCCACTTCGGGCTGAAAGACGGGAGGTACCGGGCGCATCGCCCAGGCAAGCTTGTTTCTCGCCCACTCAAACTGCGGCGTATTGAGCCCCGGCATCTGTACCATCGCGAGCTGCACCCGGCTGTTTTCATGCATCAGTTCGGTGCGCACGGCGTCGGTAAAGCCGCGAATGGCGGCCTTCGCCCCGCAGTAGGCGGACTGCAGCGGAATGGAGCGATAGGCCAGCGCGGAACCAACCTGAATAATCGTCCCGCGATCGCGAGGCGTCATTAGCTCCAGCGCGGCGCGGGTGCCGTTAACATAGCCAAAATAGGTCACCTCGGTGACGCGGCGAAATTCCTCAGGCGTCATGGTGCGAAACGGCGCCAGCACCGCGCCCATCGCGTTATTCACCCATACGTCAATGGCGCCAAGGCGGGACTCAATGTCGCTGGCGGCAGCGGTGACCGCCTCGCTGTCCGCCACGTCGGCCTGAACGGCATACGCGTTGATGCCGAAACGGCGCAGCTCCTCTTCCGTGGAGCGCAGGCTCTGCTCGTCGCGGGCAATAATGCCCACGTCATAGCCCGCTTTGGCAAAGTGCAGCGCCGTGGCTTTCCCCACGCCCGCCGTACCGCCGGTGATGACGATGACAGCCATAGACTTCCCCCTTGCTTTAGCCGTTATCCCAGCCGGATAGCTTCTCGATCAGTTCAGACAGCGAATAACGCACCGCTTTTTCGACAACGTCCTGACACTCGCCGGAAAACAGCACGGTGCTGGTTTCCGTCTGCCCGCGAAAGCTCCAGCCAAAGCAGACCGTCCCGGCCGCCGTGCCGTCGTCTCCACCTTCCGGACCGGCATAGCCGCTGATGGCGACGCCGATATCCGCCCCGGCTATGTCGCAGATGTTGGCTGCCATCTCGGTAACGGTTTCTTCGCTGACGGCGGTGAAGCGCTCCAGGGTCTCGGGCCGCACGCCGAGGATCTTCTGCTTCGCCGCATCGCTGAACACCACCATGCCCACGTCATAAAATTCTGCCGTATTTTCCTCCGCGCAGAGGGCGACCGCCAGGTTACCGCCGGTACACGACTCCGCGGTGGTCAAACGCAAACCTCTGTCGGTAAGCGTGCTGGCGAGCTTTTTCGTCAGCTCGCCGATCGTGGTGTTGTTATCGTGAATAAGGTTGCTCATGCCGTTGCCCCTTAACTCTTTTCAGGAATAATGGAAATATGTCCATTACGTTCAAGAATAGCGTACTTAATATCTTTAAACTCGGTTATGCCGTGATTCTGACGTGCAGAAACCAATATATCATCGCAGGATACATCGACTTTTTTCAGCTTATCCGCAATGGGAATACCGTTCTCAACCAATATTACCGGCGTGCCATCAAGAACATTCTCAACCGAGGAGGAATATTTTTTTATCAGGCCGAAAATTATATCTACCACCACCAGAGTTGTTATTGTAATTATCGCCCCGGTGACGGAAAAATCCTCGCCAAGCAGCGCCTGCTGCGTAGCCTCGCTGATAATTAACAGCAGGATAAGATCGAAGCTGGTCATTTGCAGCAGGGCCCGTCTCCCGGCAACTTTGAACACGATAACCAGAAACAGGTAAATTGCCAGGGCACGAAAAACCATGTCCATATTCGACTCCTACGGATAAATAAACTGCCAGAAGCGAATATCTGGCTCGCTGTTTACGCGGATGCTGTTTGTCCACTTCCCAGCTTTTGTCGGCGTGATGAATAACAAAACGGTAAATTTATCGTTTTGCTGTAAGCGATCGTAAACGAGATACAGGGTATTTCCCCGGCTGTACATGCTGTCCGGCTGCGGCCAGACGCTGCCAGGCTCATACACGTCGCTGCCTTCGCTGGTCAGGCTGAGGGTGTATTTACCGGCGGACGTTACCGGGAAGGAGAGCGCCATCCGCGACTCGGTTTGCCGACGCCCGAAGCGTTCATACTCCAGCGTCAGAGATTTGGCCGCGTTTGTTTTTTCAACGTCGCTTACCGCACCGCTGGAAAACAGACCGGCAATCGCCGCCACGATAATAGCTAACAGCACAATAAAACCGACCTGACGAAATGCATACTCAAACGTCAGTAAACGATTACTTTCCTTTATCCCGGGCACTTTTTCATTTTTTGGTTCCATGGCTGTGGTCACCGTTTCGCTTAATTGCCGAAATTTATGATTTTACTGCGCAAATGCTTTTAAGACTTATCACATTTGCCACATAAAGGAATAGCAACAATACTTAATAAGTCAAGACATGCAAAATGAAGGATATCAGATGAAATTATCAGCCATTTCAGCTTTGTTAATATTAATAATCCCTTCTGCATGGGCAGATAATAACGGCGGGTTACAAAAGGGAGAAGCGCCTCCACCGCCGCACGCGCTGGACAGCGGTTATCGCGGCACCGACGACGCGCGCATTATGACCATAACGCAGGCGAAAGAGATGCACGATGGTGCTTCTATTTCACTTCGCGGTAATCTTATTGACGGAAAGGACGATAAATACGTATTCCAGGATAAAACCGGAAAAATAGACGTTATTATCCCGAAAGCGGTATTTGACGACAGAACCGTAGAGCCTGACAACATGATCAGCATTAGCGGCTCGCTCGATAAGAAATCAACACCGCCCGTTGTGCGAGTCGATCGCCTGCAAAAATAATTCAGCGAAGCGTTAACGCTGTAACTATCCATCAAATCTCACCCCTAACAAGGAGTTAGCTATGAGTGATAATGAACAACGTACGAACGCTTACCCAACGCCTCCTTTCCCGGAACAGCCGCAGACGCCACCGGGCCTGGCCTCTGAAATGGAACCTGTTCCCGATCACGGCGAAACAAGCTACAAAGGGCATGGACGGCTTAGCGGTAAAAAAGCGCTCATCACCGGGGGCGATTCCGGCATCGGACGCGCGGTGGCTATCGCCTATGCCCGCGAAGGGGCAGACGTCGCCATCAACTATTTGCCTGAAGAGGAAGAAGATGCGGCTGAAGTCATCGCCCTGATTAAAGCCGAAGGGCGCAATGCCGTCGCGCTGCCGGGCGACGTGCGGGACGAAACCTTCTGTCAGAACCTCGTGGAGCAGGCCGTCAGCAGGCTGGGCGGACTTGATATTCTGGTGAATAACGCAGGCCGCCAGCAGTACCGCGAGTCGCTGGAAGAGCTGACCACCGAAGATTTTGACGCCACGTTCAAAACCAACGTTTACGCGCCTTTCTGGATCACCAAAGCGGCGCTGCGCCACCTGAAAGCACCTGCGTCCATTATCAATACGTCTTCTGTTCAGGCGGTACAGCCGAGCGCCGTGCTGCTCGATTATGCTCAGACAAAAGCCTGTCTGGCGGTATTTACCAAGGCGTTAGCAAAACAGCTGGGTCCGAAAGGGATCCGCGTCAATGCGGTCGCGCCAGGGCCATACTGGACCGTCCTACAGCCGAGCGGCGGTCAGCCGCAGGAAAAAGTGAAGCATTTTGGCGAGAGTACGCCCCTGGGGCGTCCCGGCCAGCCGGTTGAAATCGCGCCGCTGTACGTGACGTTAGCCTCTAACGAATGTTCGTATACCTCCGGGCAGGTGTGGTGCTCGGACGGGGGCGATGGGACTATCTAAAGCAAAAGGCTGCGAAAGCAGCCTTTTTTACGTTTAAGGGGTGACGACAGGAAACCAGAAACTGAAGCTCCCCATGCAGCGCAGCATTTCATCGACCTTTGCGGCATTGCCGGCGATCGTCACCTCACCTGCCTGCTGCGCCTTTTTCAGCGTGGTCTCCCTGAGGATGATCCTGTTCAGCGTCTCGCGGCTGAGGGTTATGGTCGCGTCCGGATCTTTCGCCAGCGCGTTGGCGCTATGATTCAGCACGCCGTTCTCCAGCTCCAGCCTGTACGTTCCGCCTTCACGGCCTAAATCCACGTTAAAGATCCCTTTCGCATTCGCCGCCCTGACGCCGTTAAGGTGAACGCCGAAGTAATCAAAAATCATCTCCGTCGACATGGCGCGGACCGCATCCGGGCTGGCGGTTTTGGGCGTCGGCATTTTCTTTACGCCGTAACGCAGCTCCTGCGCGCCGGATAAATAGGCGTTACGCCACGGCCCTGACTCGGCCTGATATCCCAGCTGTTCGAGCGCGTCCGCTTCCAGCTCGCGCGCTGCCTTATTATTCGGATCGGCAAAGACGACCTTACTCATCACCTGCGCCACCCAGCGGTAATTGCCCCGGGCATAATCAATACGGGCTTTTTCAAGGATCGCGCTGGCTCCGCCCATGTAGTCGACATACTTTTTCGCCGCGTCCACCGGCGGCAGTTCATCGAGCGACGCCGGGTTGCCGTCGAACCAGCCGAGGTAGTAGACATAGGTGGCTTTGACGTTGTTGCTCACCGAACCGTAATAGCCGCGGCCTGCCCAGGATTTCGCCAGCCCGTAGGGCAGCGCAAAGTTAGCGGCGATCTCATCCCGCGTCAGCCCTTTATTTGCCAGCCTCAGCGTCTGGTCGTTGATGTAACGGTAAATATCCCGCTGGCTTTTCATCAGCTTCACCACGTTTTTATTACCCCACGTGGGCCAGTGGTGCTGCGCCATGATGATTTCCGCTTTATCTCCCCACCGGTCAATGGCGCTATTGATGTACTTCGACCACGCCAGCGGATCGTGAATTTTGGCTCCGCGCAGGGAGTAGGTATTGTGCAGCGTGTGGGTAACGTTCTCTGCGGCTTCAATGAGCTTTTTCTCTTCCAGATACCAGAGCATTTCTGACGGCGCTTCCGAACCCGGCGCCAGCATAAAGTCATAGGTCAGGCCGTCGATAACCGCTTTCTGGCCGTCTTCGGTAATATAGTCGGTGGGGGCGATTAGCGTCACCGTACCGGCAGAGGTGGTGGTTCCAAGACCGGCCCCCACCTGGCCTTTCGCGTCGGGCTGCAGCAGGTTGCCGTGGATATAGCTGGCGCGGCGGCTCATCGCATTCCCGGCCATGATATTTTCCGATACCGCTTCTTCCATAAAACCAGCGGGGGCGTAGACCTTCACTTTGCCAGAGGCGACGTCGGCTTCATCGACTACGCCACGCACGCCGCCATAATGATCGACGTGGCTATGGGTGTAGATCACCGCCACCACCGGACGTTTACCCCGGTATTTAGCGTAAAGTGCCATGCCGGCTTTGGCCGTTTGAGCAGAGACCAGCGGATCGACTACGGCGATCCCTTCTTTCCCCTCGATGATGGTCATGTTCGACAGATCGAGGTTACGGATCTGGTACACGCCCTCCGTTACCTCAAACAGGCCGCCGATATTGTTCAGCTGGGCCTGACGCCAGAGGCTCGGGTTGACGGTACCCGGAGCTTTTTGCCCTTCTTTGATAAAAGCGTATTGCCGTGGATCCCAGATAACGGTGCCTTTTTCGCCCTTAATCACCGCCTGTGGCAGCGGGGCAACGAAGCCTTTATGTGCATTCCGGAAATCGGTTTTATCAAAGAAGGGCAGCTGGCCATACAGCGCATCGTTGTTTGCTTTCGTATAGGCAGTGGCTTCCTTCGCCTCCTTTTTTGCCAGAACAGGCAAGGTGGCCAGCGAGGCCGATAGCAGACCAGCAACGACCATTCCACTAACGAGAGTTTTAAGCTTCATATATCCTCGAGATGTCATATTCACACTGGTGCCGTATGGGGGAAAGGAGGCTATCACCTGGCTTTTTTTTTGCCTAAAGAAAGAACGTTTATAAATAAACAACATTATTCTTCAGCTGCTACCGCCGTCAGGGATAATAATGCGTCATTTTATTCCCCGGAGTTATTCGATGAAGAGCCTGCCTCTCTTTTTGGCTATATTTAGCCTGAGCACATTATCAGGATGTAGTTCTCCCCCGCCGGACAAGGTGGAACAGATTAACCATCTGCAAATCCCGCTGGTGCTGCCGGGAGAAAAACCGGCTGCGACAGATATTTCTCATATTGCGTCGCTGTATCAGGATAATAAGCAGCAGATTGATACATTAACGCACGCGCTGAAATCAGAATATCTTCAGAACACGAGCGCAAAAGAAATTTTTCTTTCGGACAGTGCCGTTCAGCGCGTTTATGCCTCGCTGACCAAACTGGAACAATTAGATATGGTTAATCAGCAGTACCTGAAGGATAAAAACATAACGGGGCTGCAGAATATTCATATCGTACTTAAGCCGCTTATGGCCGGCTGAACGTAAAAAACCCGGCATTCTGGCAGCCGGGTTTTTATTCGGGGACCTGTCACGCGCTTCAGTCGTACTGACCGAAGCGATAGCTTAGCCCTGCGGTGACGGAGCTCAGGTCGCTGCTTACGCCAATCTGGTTAGCGTTACCCACATTGCTGACCCACTGGTACTCGAGACGGCCAGCCCAGCTCTTGTTGAAGGCGTATTCAGTACCGACGGCGGCAAGCGGGCGCACGCCTGTTTCAAAACGATTGTGACCACTTACATCGGATTCGGCACGATAGCCCATCGCACCGGCACGACCGTAGATATCCCAGTCGCTGGTCAGCGCGTAGCTGGCCTTCAGGGACATTTGCAGGCCCTGCGCCTTCATCTGCGCTCCCGCACCGTGCTGGCCTTTTATCTGCATATTGCCTAAATAATCATAACCGCCTTCTACCGCAAGCCACGGGGTAATCTGGTAACCCGTATAAACACCGCCACCAACATTATCATGGTCAAAATCAAAGTGGTCGGAATGAGTATTATCCTGCGCTTTTGAACCCGTACTGGTATCAAAATAGTGGGACCAGCCGAATTTCGCTCCGCCATACCATGTGCCCGCATCTGCGGCGGCAAACGCGGAAGTAGCGGAGCATGCGCTAACCATAACCAAAGCGATAACTGTCTTTTTCATAAATATACCGTTTACTTGATAAAGATAAACTTCAGGAAGCAAACGATATAGAAAAATAACGGCAGCGTTAATTCGATTTCTGTTTAATTTTAAATTCCCGCTAGAATGACTCGGGCAAATGCCGGACTTCAAGCAGATATCCACCGCGCTTAAAGGCGATATACTCTCCCTGCTTAAGAGCGGACAATACGTTGAGAATACTGCTGCGTGAAAGCAAAGTACGATCCTGAATGTATTCCAGAATAGTGGTGCGCATACGCGCCTCTTCAGGGAGCAAAATCATCTCCTGAAGATGGTTACGAATAACGGAATAGGTACGCTGCTGGAGTACCTGGGCATCGCGGAATATTAAATATGCCGTGTGGTATGAAAGCAGCGCCGCGACATCTTCCCAGACGCCCCTGGCGCGAAACAGCGCTGCCGCCTCGTCCGCGTCGATACGCAAAATGGTCGACTCCCTCTCCGCACGCAAAAAATGCCCCTGCGTGGGCTGGATCATCTCCGCAATGCCAAACAGATGCGGCTCGTAGACGGTTACCACCACCAGCCCATCGGAGGCGCGCAGCAGCGACAGCTCCCCTTCGAGAAAGAGATACATCTGCTGCTTCCCTTTCCGTAACCAGGTGAGGCGCTTGCGGGGGACCACTTTCACCTTCTCCGCTATCAGCTCAAGGATAGCGGTCAGTCTTTCGATAGAGCGTTCTGGCCGAACGGGCGGTAAAATATGCATGGCGCAACCTTCCGACATTAAGTACCTGCCATTATAGACCATATATTTTAAGCGGTTAGCAGATCAAAACTGATAGCTATAGTTAACGCTGGCAAACCAAAGATAAGGATGGTCGTAGCTTCCGGCAAAGATATCCGGCGATTTTACGCGCGATGACTGCATGTGAAGATACGAGACGGCAACACCAATATTGCTGGCCGGGGTGATCTGATACTGCGCCCCCGCACCGAACCGCCACTCATCGCCGGTAGGTAAGGTTAAGGCCACATCGCTTTGGGTTTCATACGGCGAGCTGTCAAACGCCACGCCGGCGTTGAGTCGCCACTGGGCGGTTGGGCGATACTGTACGCCCGCCGCGCCGTGCCAGGTATCCTTCATCCGGCTGACATTATTCAGCCGCTGGTCACCCACGACGATTTGCGGTGCACCGAACTGGCTCCAGTCCTGCCAGCCAAGATCGCCCATCATCGACCACTGAGCGTTTATATCGTGAACGAGGCTGAGCATAATTTGCTGCGGCGCTCGGACCTGTGCCGATACCGGCAGATCGTATGCACCTCCTTGCAGCCGAGCTTTACCGTCAATATTGAAGCGATAGTCCGTCTCGCTGTTCCATGTAATACCGGCCCGCGTCTGGTCAGTCAGCTGCATCAGCAGCCCGAGCCGATAGCTCATGGCCCAGTCTTCGTCATGCTGCCGGTAGTCGTTATCGTTGACGTTGCGGGTCAGCGAGAAGTATCCGTAATTGACGTTGGCAGAAGCCCCCAGCGAGAGACGGTCGTTGAGCTTATAGGCCAGGGACGGGCTGAGCGTCATCGCCACCATGGTGCTCTTTTTGATCAGCCTGTCGCCCGCCCAGCTGCCGTAGTCGATCCCCAGGCCATAGTTGCCGTAAAGCCCGATCCCGGCATACAGCCTATCGGTCATTTTCTGGCTATAGAAGGCGCTGGCATTCGGAATGGTTTTCATCACGTCGCCGGGGCTTTGATGGGCATAGTTATCAAGCTGGTTATCGATGGACCCATCCATCACCTGCAAGCCACCGGTCACCATATGCTCCGGTAACCGCGTCATGCCGGCAGGGTTGGTCATGATGGTGGAGGCATCCTGCGCGCGAGCCGCCTGCCCCGCGCCGGCAAGCGCGGTATCTTCGGTGCCAGCTTCATAAAAATAAAGAGCGCTGGCATGAGCACTGGAGGAGGCTAACAGGCCAGCGCACAGGAGGAGTCGTGTTTTCATCTGCGATCCGGGAAATAAAGAATTTGCCGACAGATATAACAGGGGGAAAAGCGTCCGTAAAAAGAAAGGGGGTTTAATTTTAAATTATCGGAGACAGAAGCCGGGCGGATTCAAAACCTCGCAGCCCAGCGCGCGACGAAAGCCATTCTCAAGAAGAGCATTGAGAAACGAGGTGAATAGCCCGTAAATTCTGGTAATTAGCTCAGAACGTGCTGCTGGCTGCGAAGATAGGCTTCAATCGCCATCCACTCCGTCAGTCGCTTATAGAGCAGCAACAGCCTGCCCGGCAGGACAGTGACCAGCTGCTGTTCCGCATCACCCTGCATCGCGCCGTGAGAGTGCCTGTGGCCGATTTCGCGACAGAGCATGTTGGTTAAAGACAGGAGCTGATAATAATCCCTGCGCAACACCCGTGGCATATCATGCAGGGTTATGTGGCACAAGCACTCGCTATAAATACGCTCCTGTCGCGCTTTAATCTCCGCATCCTCTGCAAGAATCAAGAGCGCGGCCTCCAGCCTTTTTTGTACGGCAATCATTTTATCCATTTAATGAGCCCCTTGCGGCTTATACGCTGTGGTCGAATTTTTTATAAAGCCCGGTCAAATTAGTGACCGCGAATTTTCGATAAATATTGCGCCGATGGTGGCTGACGGTTTTGCCCGTCAGATCCAGGTAGCGCGTAATCTCTTTATTCTTTTTCCCTGACACAATATAAGGCAGCAGCATCGTTTCCATTCGCGTCAGGCGTTTTTCTTTTTCAAGGTGGTGCCAGCGGCTATTTTTGACAATCGTCACCTGCTGATCCTCAAGCGCAAAATGGGCAAGACAGGCGCTAATTTTACGTACGGCGATTTTACAGTCGATGGTGCAATCCGCAATGGTATTAATAAGAATATTTTCTATCGTGCTGTCATAGCAGACGTCGCGGGTAACAAGAATAAAATAGCTGTTCTCGTAGCGATTTTTAATTTCCAGCAAACTGTTCAGCACGCTGATATCCGACTGGCCATAATCCACCAGGACAGCTTTAGCGCGCAAAAGCTCCTCTTTTTTTACATGTTTAATATCATCTATATACAGCACCTTTTTGAATGAAGGTGCCTCAATCCTCATGCTTTCTGCCAGCGCGGCAAAGCCCTGCCTGAAATATCTACAGGATGTCACAACTATAATCATCGCCATTACCCTATCATCACTGTGGATATAAATATAATCAGTGAGAATCTATTTAATTTCAATTACTACTTTTCGCGAGATTATAAGAATATTCCTAAGCAATAAGAGGCAATTCGTGCGCTTCCTCGCAAATTACCGCAATTAGTTAAATTATTCACATGCAATTACAGCGGGATATATTTGCTGATGAGACTTTTCCAATAATGAGTAGACCAATCTGACCTTAAGCCATATTCCCGTGTGTTATGCTGCAAAATGTAACGAAGGATTAATTCGTGTATACGTTTTTATATTTGCGTAAGCGAAATAAACGGCGTAGCGCTATATAGAGGGAATTAAAATGACGGAATCATTTCAACTGACGAAAGTCGCCGCAAGTATGAGCATGATATTAGGTGGCAGCCTGATGCTGGCACCATCGTTTGCCAACACCTGCACTACCTTTTCAGCCGCCGGAACCTGCGGATTGACCGAATACCAGATGACCTCGAAGGAGTATCCCGTGCCGACGGCCTGGTATTTTACCCAGCCAACCCAGGATGCAGCGATTAACGGTCAGGCCAAAAAACAGAATATCTATTTCGCCAGCGGCAGCTCTTCCCGTCAGGCAAGCGACGTGCAGCAGCTTAGGGTGGACGGCGCGGATCTCAGCGGGTATTACATCAACGCCAGTAAAAACGGCTCGGCCGCGATAACCCTGGCCAACAACGCTAAGGTAGACTGGCTTGAAGCCGGGGGCGCAACGACCCACACCAAAATCATTATCGATGACTCTACCCTGAACGGCGCCAGCGCCCAGGTGGATTACGATAAGACCGCCAGAACGCCAACCTACTCAAAAAATTATGCTAAAGGCTACGCCATTTACCTCTCCGCCGGCGACAATGGCAACACCGATATTGATATCCAGAACGGCAGCGTTATTAACGGCAAGATCCTGGCCGGCGGGGCGGGAACACACGATATTACCCTGCGCGACAGCCGCATTCAGGGCGGCAGCATTCTGCTGAGCTCAACCAAAAACGACAACACTATCTCCGTTATAAACAGCAGCATCGACACCACCGGTGCCGTGACCGCCACGGACAACGCCATCAATATCACCAACGGCTCAACCCCTGATAAAACGCACGCGGTGACGATTGATAACAGCCGCATCACAGGGTCGGTCAATATTGCCAGCACCGGCAGCACCAACGCGCTGAGCGTTAAAGACTCCACCATTAGCAAAACAATCCAGGCCGACGGTAACGCCGTGACGATGAAGAACGGCGCGACCACCCTGCTGACCCTGGACAACAGCGAGGTGAGCGGCCATGCCCTGCTGTCCGGTACAGGAAGCATCACCGCCTCGCTGGCCCAGGCGCGACTTCACGGCAATCTTACCGCCAGCAAGGCGGCACAGGTTGCGCTGGAGATAACCGCCTCGACGCTGGACGGCATCCTCGACGCCAGCGCGGGCAGCGACGCCGCCCTTAACGTCACCGACTCCACCCTCGGCAATTCCGACCAGGCCGACGGCACTGCCCTGAGCCTGAAGGGGGAGAAAACCACCGTTCTGACGCTGAACAACAGCGGCGTGAACGGCCATACCCTATTGGAGGGCAGCGAAAGCGTCTCTGCCACGCTGGATAACGCGCAAATCAGCGGCAACCTTGTCGCCAGCGGCGCGGCCAGGACGACGCTGGATATCACCCGTTCGACCGTGAAGGGCAATATCGAAGCAGGCCAGGGCAGCGTGGATCTGCATCTGACCAACAGCACCCTCGGCGGCGACGTTAACCTCGCCAGCGACGACCAGACGGCAAGCGACGTCTGGCTGGACAATAGCCGCGTGGCGGGCCACCTGTACGGCGGCGGCGCGGCCAGCACCCTGCATCTGGCCGCTATGCCTACCTTTGATGGAGCCCAGTTCAGCCGCTTCGGTACCCTGGAGGTGACCGGCGATACCGTTCTGAAAGGCGGCTTTACCAATAATAACGTCGGATCGGCCCTGACCGTAAAAGGGAACACCGTCACCGCTCCGGTGCGGCTGAGCAGCGGCAAGCTCACCTTCAGCCACACCCGGCTGGTTGCCGATACGCTGGCGCTCAGCAGCGGAGCCTCGCTGAACCTGACCAACCACAGCCAGCTGCAAACCCGCGCCGACCAGCTGTTCAACGCCGCGGCCAGCTCCACCGAACCGGTGAAATACAACGATACCGGAGCGCGCACCCACCTTACCGACAGCACCCTGATCCTGACCGATGCCGCCTATCAGCTGGATTACGTAAAAGGGGTAAACGGCCTGCTGGGCCAGAGCCAGGGGAACGCGCTGGTGATGCTCGGTACCCTGCAAAACCCCGAGAACGCCAGCGGTACCGCCAGCGTGATCGACGCCGCCATCACCGGCGCGGTGCTGGCCAATACCCAGGTCACCTCTGCTAAAAACCAGCTCTACATCGGCGCGGAGAGTGCCCCGTCCGACCAGGCCATCGCCGTGCCCGCGGGCTTTGGTGCCTCGCAGCTGCGCTTTGAAGGAGAAGGCAAACCGTCTGTGACCATCGGCAACGCTCAGTCGCTAACCCTGACCGGCGCGGCGGGCGCCCTGATCGAGGTCGCCGGCGCGCCGCAAACTCCGGTTGCCGTAGCGGTTAATAACGGCACGCTGAATCTCGGCGTGGCGGCCATGCAGGACGTAACCGCGCACCTGACCGGCACCGTCACCATCGCTCCGCAGGGCACCATGAACGTCGTTGCGGGCGACCATACCCTCACCTCCGGCGGCGCGGCAGCGGGGATCGTCAGCAGCGGCCTGCTCAACGTGGCCCATCAGGCCACCCTGCACGCCGACGTGGCGCTACAGGATCAGGGGCAGCTGACCGTAACCGGCGCGCTGCTTGCAGGCCAGCTTACCGCCGCCGAAGCGTCGCAGATCGCGGTTGGTGACAGCACCGCCGCCGGGTCGCTGATGGCAGAGCGTCTTGATCTTCAGGGTGCCCGGCTGTTTATCGACCCGGCCTGGACATCGGGCGGCACCCTGGCGGATGCCTCCCGGGTGGCAAGCGGCGGCAGCGAGGTTAACGGCCGCGTAACCGTGGGGCAAAACGCCCTGCTGGTGATGGGGGATACCTCCACCGCCGTGGCCGAAGCACGCTTTGCGGACAGCGGGCTACGCTGGGGTGAAAACGCCATCACGGCGGCGGTCTCCATACAGGCGCCGCAGTATCTCAACGCCGCCCAGGGCGGGCTGCGGGTTGACGGCGCTCTGACCGGCAGTTCAGCCGACCGTGACGCCGCCTTTAACCGCGTCGATTTTGCCGATCGCTCTCTCCTGATGCTCAGCACCAAAGAGATGACCAACGGCCAGGCCGCGCTGAATGCCACCGACGGCAGCCTGAGCGTGGCGGACAGCGCCGCGCTTTATGTCGCAGATGCGAAGGCCAACCAGACGTATGCGGTTGCCAGAGGCTTTAGCGACGTCAGCATCGCCGGAAACGGCTGGCAGAATGAGAACCTTCTGCTGAATAAACTGCTGACGGCCACGACGCAGGAGCGTGATGGCGAGGTGCTGGTCACCACCCGGGCTCGCGCCGCACAGGACGTCCTGCCGGGGGTGGTCACCGCACACGCGCTGGATCGGCTTATCGCCAGCGGGGAAAACTCACGCACGGCCACCCAGGCGGGCGCGCGTTATCTGTCCGTTGCCATCGATATCCCGCAGGCGAGCGTGGAGGACGTGGTGAGTACCGTTAACAGCGCGGCGCAAATCGCGACGGCGGGAGGCGTGCAGCATAATACCTGGGCGGCGGGCAGCGCGGCGGTGGATGCCGTGATGGAGCGTAACTCCGTTGCTAACGCGGCGCTGCAGCCTGCTGACACCGACGCCAGCGTCTGGGTTCACGCTCTGTACGGCAACCCGCGCAGCAGCGACCTGCGCGCCGGGAACCTGAGCTACGGGCAGGACAGCAGCTTCTACGGCTTAATGATGGGGGGAGACAAGGCCTGGCAGACCGATCGCGGTACGCTGCGCAGCGGCGCGGCGTTTCATGCCGGTAACGGCGACAGCGATTCACGCGGTGACGTCAGCGCTACCCATAATGATTTCAGCTTCTGGGGCATAACCCTGTACCAGAACTGGAGTCAGGATCGCTGGAACCTGACGGGCGACGTCAGCCTGACCCAGACCAGCAGCAACGTTGATCAGAAACAGCCGGGCTGGATGGAGGCAGGCGGCAAGCTGAAGGCAAACGTGGACGGAATGCTGTTCAGCGCGGGCGTTCGGGGCGAGTACCTGATCGAAACCAACGTGATGGATATCATCCCCCATGCAGGCGTGCGCTATAACCAGCTCACAACCGATGCCTTTGATACCAAAAACAGCCAGGATGAACGCGTCTTCCATACCGATAAAGGCACGCAGACAATCTGGCAGTTCCCGGTAGGTGTGAAAGTGGCGAAAGCCTTCTCGCTGGATTCAGGCTGGACGCTGAGCCCGCAGGCCGATGCTACGGTGGTCGCCGTCAGCGGCGACAGGGAGAGTCAGAACACCCTGCATACCGTTGGCATCAGCGCCAGCGATACCATTCGCGCTGAGATTATGGACGACACCGCCTTTAACGGCCAGCTGGGAATAAAAATGCAGAAACGCAATATGACGTTCGGCGTGGGATATAACGTTAATGCCTCCCAGCACGACACCAGTCAGACCGTGAGCGCTACCTGGTCGCTCGCCTTCTAAACATAAAAAGCCACATACTCAGGTATGTGGCTTTTTAAAGTATCTCTTATAGAACGCTGATGTTGAGTCCTGTTATGGCGCTGGCATACGTACACGCATAAGAATACAAACCCACATTTACCGCATAAAAATTCAGTGCTAGCATGAGAGATCTTACACTTGTGTTATCTGGAGCTGGCTATGCTGGACATAACTCATTTCGGGCTTTTTGCCCTGTCTGTACTCCTGCTTTCCGTTACCCCTGGGCCTGATATAGCCTACGTGGTCGGTCAAAGCGTGGCGAATGGTAGACGGGCGGGAATTATCTCTGCCGCCGGGGTTGCATTAGGTAGCTGTACGCATGCGGTTGCAAGCGCCGTAGGGTTAACCGCACTGATCGCAGCGTCGCCGATGATGTTTACCGTTATTAAGTATCTCGGTGCAGCTTATCTGGTGTATCTCGGCAGTAAGATGATTTTGGGAACCCTGACGAAGCAAACCTCGGATCGCAGCGAAGCAGACGCCGTTAAAACAAAAGCGACCCATGCGAGTCTGCTGACTAAAGGTTTCATAACCACCTTAACCAACCCGAAGGTGCTGCTGTTCTTCATCTCTTTTTTCCCTCAATTCGTTTCACCCGGTGGCGAGCACAATGCGGCTTCTTTTCTGGTCCTGGGGATGACCTACGCGCTGATCGCTTTTATGACTGATTTAACGTTCGCCGTGCTTGCTGGTAGTGCAGCTGGCGCCGTTTCACGAAACAGAAAGCTGCAGAAATTGCTGGATCGAATTGTTGGCGTAACATTTATTGGGTTAGGTCTACGATTGGCGATGACTCGCCGTTGAGAATAAGGGCGAACAGCCCTTTATTCCTGGGGCTATAAAAATTATGCCACAAACCAACCCCGCAGCTGATGCGGGCGTAGAACAACAGATCGTTTCAGCAGTACTTGTTAAAGCAGGGCGACATTACTCACTGATGAATGAAAAGTGGATATACCTGGAGAATGGAGCGGGCGAAGGGAATCGAACCCTCGTATAGAGCTTGGGAAGCTCTCGTTCTACCATTGAACTACGCCCGCTTTGAGGTGCGTAAGGCATTATAGACCTTACGCTTCTTCATACAAGCCTCTGCGTCACTAAGTGGCGATTAAATAATCACTTAGCACTTCGGTTTACTGCCCTGCGCAGGAAGATAACGTTGCGGATCGATGGCCGTCGCCTTGTAGCGGATCTGGAAGTGCAGCTTCACCGTATCTGTGCCGGTGCTGCCCATGGTCGCAATCTTCTGCCCTGCCTTCACGTTCTGGCCGTTGTTGACCAGCATCGTGTCGTTATGCGCATAGGCCGTAATATAGTCCTCACCATGCTTAATCATGATCAGGTTGCCGTACCCGCGCAGCTGGTTGCCGACATAAACCACCTTCCCGGCGCCGGAGGCATAAACCGGTGTACCGCGTGCGGCAGCGATATCAATGCCTTTATTGCCACCTTCAGAGAGTGAGTACGGGGCCACGACTTTTCCGCTCGCAGGCCAGATCCAGCAGCGCTGTCCGACCGGCGGCCACGATGATTTTGGAACCTGGTAGGATGGCGTTACCTTAGCCGTTTTGCGCGTTGAGGACTTTTTACCTGAGGATGAACCGCCGTTAACCTTGAGTTTCTGCCCTATCTCAATGGTATACGGTGGGGAGATGTTATTCAGGCGTGCCAGCTCCTTCACGCTGGTTCCCGTAGCGCGTGAGATGCGGTAGAGCGTATCCCCGCGCTTAACGGTATACACTGCACCAGAATAACTGCCCATATCCGAAGATTTACTCCCCGAGCATCCCGCCAGAAATAGCGTCAGCGTCAGGCAGAAAACGGCAATGATGGGATTTCTCGTCAGGCTTCCTGCAAACAAAACAGCTCCTCGGTCAGCGTGAATGGCGCACTATGATAGCAGCCCAAACTGATGCGGGTCATGCCCTTTTCCGCTCTGCGGGTCAAACCGTTCGCATAAGAATGCAGTATAATAAACCCGCTGATGGTGCTAAACCATTTGGCATTTTGGCACTGGAGCATCAATGAGTATTCAAGAACACGTTATATTGGTAAATGACCAGGGAAAGGTGATTGGCACTCAGGAGAAATACGCCGCGCATACGTCACACACCCCGCTACACCTGGCCTTCTCTTCATGGCTGTTTAACGCTAACGGGCAATGCCTGATTACTAGGCGCGCCTTAAGTAAAAAAGCGTGGCCCGGCGTGTGGACCAACTCTGTCTGCGGCCATCCGCAGTCGGAAGAACAGACAGAGCAGGCGATTATCCGCCGCTGCCGCTTCGAAGTCGGCGCCGAAATCACGGACATCACCCCCATCGCACCGGAGTTCCGCTACCGGGAAACCGACCCGTCCGGGATCGTTGAAAACGAGCTTTGCCCGGTCTATGCGGCACGCGTCACCGGTCCCCTCACCATCAACAGCGACGAAGTGATGGAGTACCAGTGGGTAGATCTGGACGCGCTGTTCCTCGCCCTGGACGCCACGCCGTGGGCGTTCAGCCCGTGGATGGTACAGGAAGCGAACACCGCGCGCGAAAAGCTCAGGGCCTTCGCGGCGCAATAAAAAAGCCCCGGCGGGAACGCGCGGGGCTTTTTTTACGTCTTAACGGCTTATTTCACCGGACGCATCGCCGGGAACAGGATCACGTCGCGGATGGTGTGGCTGTTGGTAAACAGCATAACCATACGGTCGATACCAATACCCAGGCCAGCCGTCGGCGGCAGGCCGTGTTCCAGCGCGGTTACGTAGTCCTCGTCGAAGAACATCGCTTCGTCGTCGCCCGCCGCCTTCGCGTTAACCTGATCCTGGAAGCGCTGCGCCTGATCTTCTGCATCGTTCAGCTCGCTAAAGCCGTTGCCGATTTCGCGGCCACCGATGAAGAATTCGAAGCGATCGGTGATTTCCGGGTTCTCGTCATTGCGACGCGCCAGCGGAGACACTTCAGCCGGATACTCGGTAATGAAGGTCGGCTGAATCAGGTGCGCTTCGGCCACTTCTTCGAAGATCTCGGTTACGATACGGCCCAAGCCCCAGCTCTTCTCTACCTTGATACCGATGCTTTCGGCAATGGCTTTTGCAGAGTCGAAGTTATCCAGATCCGCCATGTTGGTTTCCGGACGGTATTTCTTGATCGCTTCGCGCATTGTCAGCTTTTCGAACGGCTTGCCGAAGTCGAACACTTCTTCGCCGTAAGGCACTTTGGTCGTGCCCAGAATGTCCTGTGCCAGCGTACGGAACAGGGATTCGGTCAGCTCGATCAGATCTTTGTAATCCGCATACGCCATATAGAGTTCCATCATGGTGAACTCTGGGTTATGACGCACGGAGATGCCTTCGTTACGGAAGTTACGGTTGATTTCAAACACGCGGTCGAAACCACCGACCACCAGACGCTTCAGGTACAGTTCCGGCGCGATACGCAGGTACATGTCCAGGTCCAGGGCGTTGTGATGGGTGATGAACGGACGCGCAGATGCGCCGCCAGGGATCACCTGCATCATCGGGGTTTCAACTTCCATAAAGTCGCGTTTAACCATGAACTGGCGGATACCGGCCATGATCTGGGAGCGAATCTTGAAGGTCTTGCGGGATTCATCGTTAGAGATGAGATCCAGGTAGCGCTGACGATAGCGCGCTTCCTGATCCTGCAGGCCGTGGAACTTGTCCGGCAGCGGGCGCAGGGCTTTGGTCAGCAGACGCAGCTCGGTGCAGTGGATAGACAGTTCACCGGTTTTGGTTTTGAACAGCTTGCCTTTCGCGCCCAGGATATCGCCCAGGTCCCACTTCTTGAACTGCTCGTTGTAGATGCCTTCCGGCAGATCGTCACGGGAGACGTACAGCTGAATACGGCCGCCAACGTCCTGTAAGGTCACAAAGGACGCTTTCCCCATGATACGACGGGTCATCATACGGCCAGCCACGGACACTTCAACGTTCAGCGCTTCCAGCTCTTCGTTCTCTTTACCGTCGAAGTCTGCGTGCAGTTGGTCTGAGGTGTGGTCACGACGAAAATCGTTCGGGAACGGCACGCCCTGCTCGCGCAGCGCTGCCAGCTTCTCGCGGCGGGTTTTCAGTTCGTTGTTAAGATCGACTACCGCGTCAGCGCCCTGTGCTTGTTGTTCAGACATGTTGGTTCCTCATAACCCTGCTTTCAAACTTGCTTCGATAAATTGGTCCAGGCTGCCGTCCAGCACCGCCTGCGTGTTGCGGGTTTCAACCCCGGTACGCAGGTCTTTGATGCGGGAGTCATCAAGGACGTAAGAACGGATCTGGCTGCCCCAGCCGATGTCGGACTTGTTGTCTTCCATCGCCTGTTTCTCAGCATTTTTCTTCTGCATTTCCAGCTCATAAAGCTTCGCTTTCATCTGCTTCATGGCCTGGTCTTTGTTCTTATGCTGGGAACGGTCGTTCTGGCACTGTGTTACCAGCCCGGTTGGAATGTGGGTAATACGCACCGCGGATTCCGTACGGTTAACGTGCTGACCGCCCGCGCCGGATGCGCGGTACACGTCGATGCGCAGATCCGCCGGATTGATGTCGATATCGATATCTTCATCCACTTCCGGGTAGACAAACGCGGAGCTGAAGGAGGTGTGGCGACGGCCGCCGGAGTCGAACGGGCTCTTACGCACCAGGCGGTGAACGCCGGTTTCAGTACGCAGCCAGCCGTAGGCGTAATCGCCAATAATCTTGATGGTGACGGACTTGATGCCTGCCACTTCACCTTCAGACTCTTCGATAATTTCGGTTTTAAAACCGCGCGCTTCTGCCCAGCGCAGATACATACGCATCAGCATGCTGGCCCAGTCCTGCGCTTCGGTACCGCCAGAACCTGCCTGAATATCGAGATAGCAGTCAGCGCTGTCGTATTCGCCGGAGAACATGCGACGGAATTCCAGCTGCGCCAGCTTCTCTTCCAGCACGTCGAGCTCTGCCACGGCTTCGTTAAAGGTTTCTTCGTCGTCAGCTTCGACGGCCAGCTCCAGCAGCCCAGAAACATCTTCCAGACCCTGCGCCATTTGATCCAGCGTATCTACGATGGCTTCGAGGGAGGAACGCTCTTTACCCAGCGCCTGCGCGCGTTCAGGTTCGTTCCAGACGTCCGGCTGTTCCAGCTCGGCGTTTACTTCTTCGAGACGCTCTTTCTTGGCATCGTAGTCAAAGATACCCCCTAAGAACGTCGGAGCGCTCCGTGAGGTCCTGGATGCGGTTTTTTACCGGATTAATTTCAAACATGGTCTGTTTTCTTTTATGAGCTTGTCAAAATGCGGTGATAAGAGCGGGATTGTACCGAATCCACGCCCTTTTTTATAGAGATTACTGACGCTAAATTGGCCAGATATTGTTGATGATGATCTGAAGGGAGCGGTTACCGCGAAACTCATTAATATCCAGCTTGTAGGCCAGCTCAACCTCACGCACGCCGTTGTCCGGCCAGATGGAGGTGTCAACGTTGAAGGCTATACCGTCGAGCAGCGGACCGCCGCCGACCGGTTCCACCATCACCTTGAGGTGGCGTTCGCCCACGATGCGCTGTTGCAGCAGGCGGAAGCGTCCATCGAAAAGCGGCTCCGGGAACATCTGCCCCCACGGGCCCGCATCGCGCAACATCTGCGCCACTTCCATGGTCATGTCTGCCGGGGAAAGCGCACCGTCTGAAACCACTTCACCCTGCAACAGCGCCGGATCGATCCACTCGGTGACCAGCTCGCCAAACAGGCGCTGGAAGTCCTCGAACTTCGCCTCTTCCAGCGACAGGCCCGCGGCCATCGCGTGGCCGCCGAACTTAATCATCAGGTTCGGGTGCAGCGTGTCGAGACGCTCCAGCGCATCGCGCATGTGCAGCCCCTGAATCGAACGGCCAGAGCCTTTCAGCGTGCCGTCTCCAGCAGGCGCAAACGCAATCACCGGACGGTGGAAACGCTCTTTAATGCGCGATGCCAGAATGCCCACCACGCCCTGGTGCCACTCGGGGTGATACATCGCCAGCCCGCCCGGCAGGGTATCGCCGCTGCGCTCCAGCTTTTCGCACAGGGTCAATGCTTCGGCCTGCATCCCCTGCTCAATCTCTTTACGCGTCTGGTTTAGCGCGTCCAGCTCGCTGGCCAGCACGCGGGCCTCGCCGATGTTGTCGCACAGCAGCAGCGCCACGCCGACGGACATATCGTCCAGCCTTCCGGCAGCGTTCAGCCGCGGCCCGAGGGCAAAGCCCAAATCGCTTGCCGCAAGCTTCAGCGGATCGCGGTTGGAGATTTCCAGCAGCGCCTTGATCCCCGGACGGCACTTGCCCGCCCGAATGCGGCTCAAGCCCTGCCAGGTGAGAATACGGTTATTGGCATCCAGCGGCACAACGTCCGCTACCGTTCCCAGCGCCACCAGATCGAGATACTCCGCGAGGTTCGGAACGGCAATCCCGCGCGATTCAAACCAGCCCTTGTCGCGCAGCAGCGTGCGTAACGCCAGCATCAGATAAAACGCCACCCCTACCCCGGCAAGCGATTTCGACGGGAAATCGCAGTCGCGCAGGTTCGGGTTAATAATCGCTTCGGCGGCAGGCAGGGTGTCCCCCGGCAGATGGTGATCGGTGACCAGTACCGGGATCCCCAACCGATGGGCATGATCGACCCCGGCATGAGACGAGATCCCGTTATCCACGGTCATGATCATCTGCGCGCCACGGGCGTGGGCCTGATCGACCACTTCCGGGCTGAGGCCGTAGCCATCTTCGAAGCGGTTCGGTACCAGATAGGTCACGTTATCGCAGCCCAGCGCGCGCAGGCTGAGCACGCTCAGCGCGGTGCTGGTTGCGCCGTCCGCATCAAAATCGCCCACCACCACAATGCGCGTCCCTTCACGGAACGCGTTGTAGAGCATTTCGGCGGCGTTTTCGATGCCGGACAGCTGCTGCCAGGGCAGCATGCCTTTGACGCTGCGCTCAAGATCGCTTGCCGTACGCACGCCGCGGCTGGCATACAGCCGCTTTAACAGCAGCGGAAGATCGTCAGGTAAATCAGCGGTGTCACCCGCATCACGGCGGCGCAGTTTTATCGGGGCTTTCACGCGAATTATTTACCACCCATCTGTTTCTGGTGCTCGTCGAGGAACGCTTTCATCTCTTTTGGCCCCTGATAGCCCGGCACCACGTAGCCGTTGCTCAGTACGATTGCAGGGGTACCGGTTACGCCAAACTGCACGCCCAGCGCGTAGTGGTTAGCGATGTCGATGTCGCAGGACGCAGGCTTCACGCCTTTGCCGTTCATCGCATCATCAAAGGCCTTGTTGCGGTCTTTCGCACACCAGATCGCCTTCATATCCTGCTCCGGCTGGCTCTGCACGCCGGCGCGCGGGAAGGCCAGGTAACGCACGGTAATGCCCAGCGCGTTGTAGTCTTTCATCTCTTCATGCAGCTTGTGGCAGTAGCCGCAGGTGATGTCGGTGAAGACGGTAATAACGTGCTTTTCCTGCGCCGCTTTGTAGACGATCATCTCTTTTTCGAGCGCGTTCAGGTTTTTCATCAGCAGCTGGTTGGTGACGTTCACCGGCTGCGCGCCGCTCACGTCGTACATCGGCCCCTGAATGATGTGCTTACCGTCTTCGGTCACGTACAGCACGCCGCTGTTGGTCAGAACGGTTTTCATACCGGCCACCGGTGCAGGCTGAATATCGCTGCTGGTAACGCCGAGCTTGGCCAGCGACTGTTTGATGGCGGCATCATCCGCATGGGCAAAGCCGGTAACCGAAGCTGCCAGCAGGGTGAACAGCGCAAAAGTTTTTTTCATATATGATCCTGTAACAATTCGTCGGCACTCACGCGCGAGGGTGGTGCTGTTGGTGTAGCTGCCGCAGGCGTTCCGTCGCGACATGGGTGTAAATCTGCGTCGTTGAAAGATCGCTGTGTCCAAGGAGCATCTGCACCACGCGTAAATCAGCGCCGTGGTTTAGTAGATGCGTCGCGAAGGCGTGACGCAAAACGTGCGGCGACAGCTTCTCGCTGTCTATACCCGCCAGTGTGGCGTAATGTTTTATACGATGCCAGAAGGTTTGTCGCGTCATCTGCTGCGCGCGCTGGCTCGGGAATAATACATCGATGGAGACGCCGTTCAACAGCCACGGACGCCCGTGCTCCAGATACGTCTCCAGCCAGTAGACCGCCTCTTCGCCGAGCGGCACCAGCCGTTCTTTATTTCCTTTACCGATGACGCGCACCACGCCCTGACGCAGGCTGATATCGCTCATCGTCAGGCCCACCAGCTCAGAAACGCGCAAGCCCGTGGCATACAATAGTTCAAGCATGGCTTTATCGCGTAACTCCAGCGGAAGGTCAACCGCGGGCGACTGTAATAATCTCTCAACTTGTGCTTCGCTGAGATCTTTTGGCAACCGCTGCGGCAGCTTGGGCGAGGCCAGCAGCGCGCTCGGGTCGTCCGCGCGGATTTTCTCGCGGTAAAGGTGCTGGAAAAGGCGGCGCATGGCGCTCAGCAGACGCGCGGAGCTGGTGGCTTTATAGCCCCCTTCCATGCGCTCGGCCAGTAACCCTTGCAGGTCATCGCTTTGCGCGCTTTCAAGCGTCAGCCCCCGATGCGCCAGCCACTCCACCAGCAGGGTAAGATCCCGCCGATAGGCGCTGAGCGTATTTTCAGCGAGGTTTTTCTCCAGCCACAGCGCGTCGAGAAACTGTTCGATGAGTGCGAGATCCTTTTCCACATCAGCCCCTTTGAGTCTGCAATCCGGCCATTATGCCTGATTGCCATCGGTTTCTGGTACACTACGCGCAAAGTCATAGCAAGAATTGAGATTGTTACGCGATGAATATTGGTCTGTTCTATGGTTCCAGCACCTGCTACACCGAAATGGCGGCGGAGAAAATTCGCGACATCATTGGCCCGGAACTGGTGACGTTGCATAACCTGAAAGATGACGCGGTCGCGCTGATGGAACAGTACGATGTGCTGATCCTTGGCATCCCCACCTGGGACTTCGGAGAGATACAGGAAGACTGGGAAGCTATCTGGGATCGGCTCGATTCCGTCAATTTTGACGGCAAAATCATCGCGATGTACGGCATGGGCGACCAGCTGGGCTACGGTGAATGGTTCCTCGACGCGCTCGGCATGCTGCATGACAAGCTGGCGCCCAAAGGCGCGACGTTTATCGGCTACTGGCCAACAGAAGGCTACGAGTTCACCAGTAAAAAGCCGATAATTGCCGACGGCCAGCTGTTTGTCGGGCTCGCGCTGGATGAGACCAACCAGTACGACCTCAGCGACGAACGCCTGCAAGCCTGGTGCGAACAGATTCTGGGCGAGATGGCCGAGCAGTTCAGCTAACGCGCTTACTCCTGCGTCGGCTGCTGCATCATCAGCCGGCGCAGATCGCGCCACTCCGCGGCATCCATACTGTCTGCCGCCAGCCACAGGTGCTGACGACGACCGCCCTCAACCCGGCGCAACCGCAGCATCATCCCGGCGTTAAGCATCCATGGTGCACCGATAATCTCCCACTCTTTTCCCTGCCAGCGCAGGCGAGAATCCATCAGCAGCTTAATTTCACCCTGGCGGGCATTAATCCGACGCTGGCTGCGCACGCTGTCAAACACCACAAACGACAGCAACAGCAACCACAAAGGGGTGTAGCTAAGCGGCCACGGCATTAATAACACCAGCGCCGCGACCAGACCGTGGAGCAGTAACGACATCCACTGTGAGCGCCACGAGACGCGAAGATCAGATTGCCACAGGACCACGTTCCCGATTCCGTGTTTGAATTAATTGCACCATCCGTTGCAACTCGGTGTCGGCGGGCTTGCCGTGATTCATAAGCCAGTTGAATAAATCCGGATCGTCAGACTCAAGCAGGCGGACAAACAGGCGCTTATCGTCATCGCTTAAGCTGTCATACTCATACTCGAAGAAGGGCATGATGGAGATATCAAGTTCACGCATGCCGCGACGGCACGCCCAGTGAATACGGGCCTTGTTGTTAATATCCATGTTCTGTTTCCTGCATTACGTTTGGCACAGTTGGTATCCCGTTCGGTATTCATTATTGCTCTTCGGGAACACCTGCTAGTGTAACGCGTTTTTGACCGTTTCTTTACTGGAATATTGGTAACCTCGTACTGGCTTCCAGAATAATCCCTCTAAAGACAGCGGATTACACTATTTTGCGTAGCGCCACGCATAACCAGGTAATGGCACGAATGGCCTGCTGAAAGCGCTTGCAATGAATACAGTCTCTTTTACCATTAGGTATTATCAAAGCGTTAAGCAATTCAGGACAACACTATGGCATTTACACCATTTTCTCCTCGCCAGCCCGCCGCCTCTGCGCGTCTGCCGCTGACGCTGATTACTCTTGATGACTGGGCACTGGCAACGCTGAGCGGTGCGGACGGTGAAAAATACCTGCAAGGCCAGGTCACGGCAGACGTGGCGCAGCTGACTGAACACCAGCACCTGCTTGCCGCACACTGCGATCCAAAAGGCAAAATGTGGAGCAACCTCCGTCTGTTCCGCCGCCAGGACGGGTTCGCCTTTATTGAGCGCCGCAGCCTGCGTGACGCTCAGCTTAAGGAGCTGAAAAAATACGCCGTCTTTTCTAAGGTCAGCATCGAGCCGGACGATGAACACGTTCTGCTGGGCGTCGCGGGCTTCCAGGCGCGCGCAGCGCTGAAAAACCTGTTTGCCGAGCTGCCGGATGCGCAAAAACAGCTGGTTAGCGAAGGGGCAACCTCCATTTTGTGGTTCGAACACCCGGCGGAGCGCTTCCTGCTGGTAACGGACGTGGCTACCGCAGAACGCATCACCGACGCCCTGCGCGGCGAAGCACAGCTCAACAACAGCCAGCAGTGGCTGGCGCTGAACATCGAAGCGGGTCTGCCGGTGATTGACGCGGCAAACAGCGCACAGTTTATTCCGCAGGCAACCAACATTCAGGCGCTGGGCGGCATCAGCTTTAAGAAAGGCTGCTACACCGGTCAGGAAATGGTGGCGCGTGCGAAATTCCGCGGAGCGAACAAACGCGCCCTGTGGACCCTGGCGGGGCACGCCAGCCGCGTGCCGGAAGCGGGCGAAGATCTCGAAATGAAAATGGGCGAAAACTGGCGCCGTACCGGCACCGTGCTAGCCGCCGTGCAGCTGGACGACGGGCGCCTGCTGGTTCAGGTTGTTATGAATAATGATATGGAGCCCGACACCGTGTTCCGCGTGCGGGATGATGCGAACACGCTCAGCATCCAGCCGCTGCCGTATTCACTGGAAGATTAAGCATTTTTGCCGGGTAGCGGCTTCGCCCTACCCGGCCTGCGGTTCTGGAATACCACCTCTCCCACCGGGAGAGGGCCGGGTTCAGGGCATCAGACCGCACCTTACTAAAAACTACACCTGCCCCACATACAGATAAATGGCCAGGAAGTGGCACACGCTGCCCCCCAGCACAAAGCCGTGCCAGATGGCATGATTGTAAGGGATGCGCTTGCAGACGTAGAAAATGACGCCCAGCGAGTAGACCACGCCGCCCACCGCCAGAAGGGTTACCCCTCCCACCGCAAGCTTAATAGCCAACTGATACACCACAATCAGCGACAGCCAGCCCATCGTCAGATAGGTGACCAGCGACAGCACCTTAAACCGGTGGGCGATGGTCAGCTTAAACAGGATCCCCAGCAGCGCCAGGCTCCAGATCACAATCATCAGGCCACGCGACAGCGGTGAGTTTAACCCCACCAGCAAAAACGGCGTGTAGGTCCCTGCAATAAGAAGATAGATAGCGCAGTGGTCAAATTTTTTGAGCCATGTCTTCGCCCGTTGATGCGGAATAGCGTGATACAGCGTCGAGGCCAGGAAAAGCAGGATCATACTCCCGCCATACAGGCTGTAGCTGGCGATCGCCATCGCGCTGGCGTTGGTGTCCGCTGCCTGTACCAGCAGCAGCACCAGGCCGACAATCCCAAAAACCAGGCCAATGCCGTGGCTAATACTGTTGGCTACTTCCTCAGCCAGTGAATATCCCTGTGCGATTAATGGTTTGCTCACCATACTTAACTCCGGGAAAACTAAAGATGATTATTCATCGCCAGTCTATGCTAACTGAGAATGATTCCAGTGAACACCTGTTAGCTAAAATAAATACGCGTTAATAATTTAACGCTATAAATCATAGACATAAAAAAATAATCCGCCGCACAGATGTATATGTTTTTATTAATATCAGCGTAATCAAGGAGATAAAACCATCTTCCCGCTTCAGGGGGCATGGTATGATTGATCAATAGTGTCCGACAGCGAGTGTAGCCATTGTGAGCATCTTCTCCCATTCCGCCATTGCCAGCCTCAATAACCTGGAAATGCTGGTCTACAACTACGTCATTAAGAACCGCGACAAGGTGATGTACATGACCATCCGTGAGCTGGCGGATGCGGCTGGCGTCTCCACCACCACCGTCCTGCGCTTCTGTCGTAAGCTCAACTGCGAAGGCTATTCGGAATTTCGGGTGCGCTTTAAGCTCTATCTGGAGCAGAACGAGCCGCAGCAGGCAAATTTTGGCGCCAGCGAAATTATCAGTTTCTTTAAAAGCGTGAATAACGAAGAGTTCGATGCCCTGCTAGATGAGGCTGTTGATATTATCTTATCATCTGAGCGAATTATCTTTGTCGGCGCGGGCACATCCGGCTCGCTGGCAAAATATGGCGCACGTTTCTTTTCTAATATCGGGAAATTCAGCAACCATATCGACGATCCTTATTTCCCGGTCACCAACGACATGGCTAAAAATGCGCTGGCGATTGTGCTCTCCGTCTCCGGCGAAACCGAGGAGATCCTGCGCTTTGCCAGCCAGTTCAGCCTTCACCGCTGCAAGGTGCTCTCCATTACCAGCCACGAACATTCCCGTCTCGCGAAGCTGGCAGACTTTAATCTCTCCTGGCACGTGCCGCAAACGCGAATTGGCGGCGTCTACGATATCACCACGCAAATTCCCGTCATCTATATTCTGGAATCATTAGGGCGGAAACTGGCGAAGAAATTAACGGAATAAAACACCCTGTTTTTTTGATGTGACAAATTACAATTTGCGCGAATTGTTATATCGTGACATTTAATTCCGCTTTGCTAGACTCGAAATCAATAAGTCCTTAATTGAGAATAGCAAAAATGAAAAAACTGACCTTACCAAAAGATTTTTTATGGGGCGGCGCGGTGGCGGCGCACCAGGTTGAAGGCGGCTGGAATAAAGGCGGCAAAGGGCCAAGCATCTGCGACGTGCTCACCGGCGGGGCCCACGGCGTCCCGCGTGAAATCACTCAGGACGTGATTGAAGGCAAATATTACCCGAACCACGAGGCCGTGGACTTTTACGGCCATTACAAAGAAGACATTAAGCTGTTTGCCGAGATGGGCTTCAAATGCTTCCGTACCTCCATTGCCTGGACGCGCATCTTCCCGAAAGGAGATGAAGCTCAGCCAAACGAAGAGGGGCTGAAGTTTTACGACGACATGTTCGATGAACTGCTGAAGTACAACATCGAGCCGGTGATCACCCTCTCCCATTTTGAAATGCCGCTGCATCTCGTTCAGGAATACGGCGGATGGACCAACCGTAAGGTGGTCGATTTCTTCGTGCGCTTCTCGGAAGTGGTGTTTGAGCGCTACAAAAATAAGGTCAAATACTGGATGACCTTCAACGAAATCAATAACCAGCGCAACTGGCGCGCGCCGCTGTTCGGCTACTGCTGCTCCGGCGTGGTGTATACCGAACACGACAACCCCGAAGAGACCATGTACCAGGTGCTGCACCACCAGTTCGTGGCCAGCGCGCTGGCGGTGAAGGCCGCACGCCGCATCAACCCGGAGATGAAGGTTGGCTGCATGCTGGCGATGGTGGCGCTCTATCCTTACTCCTGCAAGCCAGAAGACGTCATGTTTGCTCAGGAATCCATGCGCGAGCGCTACGTCTTTACCGACGTGCAGCTGCGCGGCTACTACCCGTCTTACGTGCTGAACGAGTGGGAGCGCCGTGGGTTCTCCATCAAAATGGAAGCGGGGGATGAACAGATCCTGCGTGAAGGCACCTGCGACTACTTAGGTTTCAGCTACTACATGACCAACGCGGTGAAAGCGGAAGGCGGCACCGGTGACGCCATTTCCGGCTTCGAAGGCAGCGTGCCGAATCCGCACGTGAAGGCATCCGACTGGGGCTGGCAGATTGACCCGGTGGGCCTGCGCTATTCGCTGTGCGAACTGTACGAGCGTTACCAGAAGCCGCTGTTTATCGTCGAAAATGGTTTCGGTGCCTACGACAACGTGGAAGAGGACGGCAGCATCAACGATGACTACCGCATCGACTACCTGCGCGCCCACGTGGAAGAGATGATGAAGGCCGTGACCTGGGACGGCGTGGATCTGATGGGCTATACCCCGTGGGGCTGCATTGACTGCGTCTCCTTCACCACCGGCCAGTACAGCAAGCGCTACGGCTTTATCTACGTGAACAAGCACGACGACGGCACCGGCGACATGTCCCGCTCCCGTAAGAAAAGCTTTGAGTGGTACAAAACCGTGATTGCCAGCAACGGCGAAACGCTGTAACGGCTCGCCCTCTCTGCCAGCGGAGAGGGCAAACCGCTTATCATCCAGACACTTCTTTACAGCTTTAGCGTTGCCAAAATATGTTCGCCCGATAATATAGGCGTCCTGAATATTAGAGGCGAACATGATCAAGCGACAACGCAACGCTATCCTGCTGGTAGCCCTGGCCTGTCTGGTAGTGCTGATATGCACCGCCCAGCGGATGGCCGGGATGCACGCGCTCGTCATGAATGTCACCGCCTCAGCTCAGACTGTTCAGCAGGGCCAGGAGAGCGTCGACGCGCCGGTTACGCCGTGTGAGCTCAGCGCCAAGTCGCTGATGGCGGTCCCGCCAATCTTGTTTGAAGGTGCCCTGTTTGCCGTTACCCTGCTGCTGGCGTTGCTGGCAGCGAACCCGCCGCGCCGCGAGCGGCTGTGGCCTCCCCGCGTTATTTCCCCGCCCCGATTACGGGTGCATCTGCGATTATGCGTCTTCCGTGAGTGAGGATCGGCCTGTCATTTCAGGTTAATTCATCATTTACGGAGATAATTTATGTTTACTGTATTCAGGCGACTGCTGGTCTGCCTGCTCTGGCTATGGCTGCCCCTCAGCCAGGCCGCCGACAGCGGCTGGCTGCGCGCCGCCGATAATCAGCACGCCAGCGTCAGGCTGCGTGCGCAATCCGAAAGCGCTGGCGAAACCCGCCTGCTGCTGGACGTCGCCCTGCAAAAAGGCTGGAAGACCTACTGGCGCTCGCCGGGAGAAGGCGGCGTCGCACCCGCGATCGCCTGGCATCAGCCTGTGGACGCAGCCTGGCGCTGGCCCACCCCGCAGCGTTTCGACGTAGCGGGTATAACCACGCAGGGCTATCACGGCGACGTGAGCTTTCCCATCACCCTGCGCGGCGAGATCCCCCAAACCTTAAGCGGCGTGCTGACGCTATCTACCTGTAGCAATGTCTGCATTCTGACTGACTACCCGTTTTCGCTGGACATGACCGCGCCCGCAGGAGCCGGTTTTGATTACGACTTCAGCCGGGCAATGGGCACCCTTCCGCTCAGCGGCGGGTTGACCTCAGCGCTCAGCGCCAGCTACGCCCCCGGCAAACTGACCGTAACGGCACAACGTGACGCAGGCTGGCAGGAGCCGTCGCTGTTTATCGACGGCATGGACGATGTGGATTTCGGCAAGCCGACCCTCACCGTGCGCGGTCATTCGCTGGTGGCCACCGTGCCCGTGACGGATAGCTGGGGCGAGGACGCGCCCAACCTCAGCGGTAAAACCCTGTCGCTGGTTCTCGCCGATAGCGGGCAGGCGCAGGAGTCCAGCCTGAGCATTCAGCCGGGCAACGCCGCGCCGGCGTTCTCGCTGGGCTGGGTGCTGCTGATGGCGCTGGCCGGCGGTCTGATCCTCAACGTCATGCCCTGCGTATTGCCCGTGCTGGCCATGAAGCTGGGCACGCTGATGCAAACCGAGCAGCGGGCCCGCGTTCAGGTGCGCCGCCAGTTTCTTGCCTCAGTCGCCGGGATCGTTATCTCGTTCCTCGCGCTGGCGCTGATGATGACGGTATTACGGCTGGGCAATCAGGCGCTTGGCTGGGGGATCCAGTTCCAGAACCCGTGGTTTATTGCCGCAATGGCGCTGGTGATGGTGCTGTTCAGCGCCAGCCTGCTGGGATTATTTGAAATTCGTCTCCCTTCCGGCACCAGCACGTTCCTCGCCACGCGCGGCGGGAACGGTCTGGCAGGCCATTTCTGGCAAGGCGCGTTCGCTACGCTGCTGGCGACGCCCTGCACCGCGCCGTTCCTCGGCACTGCGGTATCGGTCGCGCTGGCGGCGCCGCTTCCCCTGCTGTGGGGGATCTTCCTGGCAATGGGGATCGGCATGAGCCTGCCGTGGCTGCTGGTTGCCGCCTGGCCGGGGCTGGCCCGGAAGCTGCCGCGACCGGGACGCTGGATGAACGTCGTGCGAGTGGCGCTCGGCCTGATGATGCTTGGCTCATCGCTGTGGCTGCTGAGCCTGCTGACGGTGCACATTGGCACCGTGCCCGTTATCACGCTGGGGGTACTCCTGATCCTCGCTCTGCTGCTGGTCACCGCCTGGCGCTACCGCTGGCAAACGGCCCTGCGCGCCGGGGCATTCGCCATCGCGGTGGCTGGAGCGGTCGCGTTTGTTTCCGGCTCCGGCAGCGAGGGTTCCCGCCGCGATCGTATTAACTGGCAGCCGCTCAGCGAGCAGGCCATAGCCCGCGCGCTGGCGGAGAATAAGCGGGTATTTATTGACGTCACCGCCGACTGGTGCGTGACCTGTAAAGCCAATAAATACAACGTGCTGCTGCGCGACGACGTGCAGGATGCGCTATCCGCCCCGGACGTTGTCGCCCTGCGCGGCGACTGGAGCCGCCCCTCCGACACCATCAGCCAGTTCTTAACCACGCGCGGCAGCGCCGCCGTGCCGTTTAATCAGATTTACGGACCAGGGCTGCCGCAGGGCCACGTGCTGCCTCCGCTGTTAAGCCGCGAAGCGGTGCTTACCACCCTGTCCGATGCGAAAGGAAAATAACATGCGCACATTTATCGCCTTACTGCTGCTCTCTTTATCGACGTTCAGTTTTGCCGCGCCGACTGAGGGTTCTTCCGATGACCAGCTGGCGGCGCTGCTGTTCAGCGATCCGGCCAGCCCGCGAACGGGTGCAACATCGCCGAAGCTCACCATCGTCTCCTTCACGGACTACAACTGCCCTTACTGCAAGCAGTTCGACCCGATGCTGGAGAAAATCGTGCACGAGAATCCCGACGTGCAGCTCATCATCAAACTGCTGCCGTTCAAGGGGCAAAGCTCGGTGAATGCCGCTAAAGCGGCGCTTTCGACGTGGCAGCAGGCGCCGGATAAATTCTGGGCGCTGCACCAGCGGCTGATGATGAAAAAAGGTTACCACGATGACGCCAGCATCGCCGCCGCGCGGGCTAAAACCGGAACGGACGGCATTAAAACGGATGATAAAACCATGGACAGCTTAAAGATGAACCTGATCCTGTCTCAGGTGCTGAATATTCAGGGCACCCCGGCAACCATCATCGGTGACCAGATGGTCGCGGGCGCCATTCCTTATGACGATCTGGAGGGGCTGGTCAAAGAACAGCTGGCAAAAGCCCGTGGCGGGTAAATTCCCGCGCCTGGTGCGCGAGCTGGCGATGTGGTTGCTGATTGGCGTAGCCGTGAGCCTGGCGGTGGACTATTTCCGCCAGCCCGCGCTGCCGCAGAATTTCGCGTCAACCACGCTGCAAACCCTCGACGGTCAGCCTGTCGATCTTAACGCCATGAGCGAAGAGCGCCCGCTGCTGGTTTACGTCTGGGCGACGTGGTGCGGCGTCTGCCGCTACACCACGCCGTCGGTAGCGGCGCTTGCCGCAGACGGGGGCAACGTGATGTCGGTTGCACTGCGCTCGGGCGATAACGCTACGCTCGAACGGTGGCTGAGGAAGAAGAAGCTGGCGATGCCCACGGTTAACGACGCCAGCGGGGAACTGGCGCGCCAGTGGGACGTTCAGGTAACGCCCACGCTGGTGACGATCTCTCACGGGGAGGTGACGTCGATCACCACCGGCTGGACCAGCGGCTGGGGAATGCGCCTGCGGCTGTGGCTGGCGTCGTAGCCTTATTTGCCGCCAGCCAGCTCGAGGAAGCTGCCGGTGACATAGGAGGCGCTGTCGCTCAGCAGCCAGACGATGGCCTGGGCGACCTCCTCCGGCTGACCGCCGCGCTGCATGGGCAGCAGTGACTTCACCCGATCCACACGCCCCGGCTCGCCGCCGGAGGCGTGAATATCGGTGTAAATCAGGCCAGGCCGCACGCAGTTAACGCGAATGCCCTGCGCCGCCACCTCCAGCGCCAGGCCGGTCGTCAGGGAGTCTACCGCCCCCTTGGAGGCGGCATAATCCACATATTCACCCGGCGCGCCCAGCCTGGACGCCGCCGACGAGACGTTCACAATCGCCCCTCCCTGGCCGCCGTGCTTATGCGACATGCGCTTTACCGCCTCGCGACAGCAGAGAAAATAGCCGGTGACGTTAGTGGCCAGCACGCGGTTAATACGTTCAGCGGTGAGGTTTTCAACGGTGGACTGTTCAAACAAAATCCCGGCGTTATTCACCAGCGCGGCAAGCGGCTCACCTTCGCGGTCGATGCTGTCGAACATCGCCATCACCTGCGCTTCGTCGCTGATGTCCGCGCGCACGGAAAAGGCCTTTCCGCCCGCCTCCACGATGTGATTAATCACCTCATTCGCGGCCCTGATGTTGTGGTGAAAATTCACCGCGACGGTGTAGCCTTCGCGCGCCAGCTGTAGCGCGGTGGCTTTACCAATGCCCCGGCTGGCGCCGGTGACCAGTGCAATTGCCATTCTCTTCTCCCAATAAAAAAGCCGGGCGGCGGCATCGCCTTGCCCGGCCTGGAGTACTACACCATTCCGGTTACTGGTATTCGCTCATCGGCACGCAGGAGCAGAACAGGTTACGGTCGCCGTACACGTCATCAAGACGCTTCACGGTCGGCCAGTATTTGTTTGCCACGCCCGCCGGGAAGACGGCCAGCTCGCGGGTATAGCCGTGGCTCCACTCTGCCACCAGTTCGTTCTGGGTATGCGGCGCGTTAACCAGCGGGTTATCTTCCAGCGTCCACTCCCCGCCCTTCACGCGGTCGATTTCGCTGCGGATCGCCAGCATCGCGTCGATGAAGCGGTCCAGCTCCACCTTGCTTTCAGACTCGGTCGGCTCAACCATCAGCGTACCCGCAACCGGGAAGGACATGGTTGGCGCGTGGAAGCCGTAGTCGATGAGACGCTTGGCAATATCCAGCTCGCTGATGCCCGTCTCTTCTTTCAGAGGACGAATATCAAGGATGCATTCGTGCGCCACGCGACCGTCGCGGCCGGTGTAGAGCACCGGATAAGCGTCCTTCAGACGCGTTGCGATGTAGTTGGCGTTGAGGATCGCCACCTGGCTGGCCTGCTTCAGCCCTTCCGCGCCCATCATGCGGATGTACATCCAGCTGATTGGCAGAATAGAGGCGCTGCCGAACGGTGCCGCAGAGACCGCGCCCTGACGAGTCAGCATGCCTTCGATCTGCACCACGCTGTGGCCCGGCACAAACGGAGCCAGGTGCGCTTTCACGCCGATTGGCCCCATACCCGGGCCGCCGCCGCCGTGCGGAATACAGAACGTTTTATGCAGGTTCAGGTGCGACACGTCCGCGCCGATAAAGCCCGGCGAGGTGATGCCCACCTGGGCGTTCATGTTCGCGCCGTCGAGGTAAACCTGTCCGCCGAACTGATGCACTACTTCGCACACTTCACGGATGGTCTCTTCGTATACACCGTGGGTGGACGGATAGGTGACCATGATGCAGGAGAGCTTCTCACCCGCCTGCTCCGCTTTCGCGCGCAGGTCGGCGAGATCGATGTTGCCGTTTTTATCGCAGGCCACGACCACCACTTCCATTCCCGCCATCTGCGCAGATGCCGGGTTGGTGCCGTGGGCGGAGCTTGGGATCAGGCAGATATCGCGGTGGCCTTCGTTGCGGCTTTCGTGATAGTGACGGATCGCCAGCAGGCCCGCATATTCACCCTGCGCGCCGGAGTTCGGCTGCATGCAGAGGGCGTCGTAACCGGTCAGCTTCACCAGCCAGTCGGACAGCTGGTTGATCATCATGTGATAACCTTCCGCCTGCTCGGCCGGGCAGAACGGGTGCAGCTCGGAGAATTCAGGCCAGGTAATGGGGATCATCTCCGCCGCGGCGTTCAGCTTCATTGTGCAGGATCCCAGCGGGATCATCGCCTGGTTCAGCGCCAGATCCTTGCGCTCCAGAGAGTGCATATAGCGCATCATCTCGGTTTCGCTGTGGTAGCGGTTGAACACCGGGTGGGTCAGGATCTCGTCAACACGCAGCATGCTCTCCTGAATGGAGCGGCTGTCGAGCGCCACCTCTTTGTCCAGCGCGTCAACGTCCAGACCGTGCGCATCACCCAGCAGTACGTCAAACAGCGTCGCGATATCGTCGCGAGTCGTGGATTCATCAAGGGTGATCCCCACCGCATGATGGATGTCGCTGCGCAGGTTGATTCGCGCTGCATCAGCGCGCCCCAGCACGGCCGCCTTGTCCGCCACGTCAACGCACAGGGTGTCGAAGTAGTGCTCATGACGCAGCTTAAGGCCTTTCTGCTTCAGGCCGCAGGCCAGAATATCGGCCAGACGGTGGATGCGGCCGGCAATGCGTTTCAGCCCGGCCGGACCGTGGAACACCGCGTACAGGCTGGCGATGTTTGCCAGCAGCACCTGCGAGGTACAGATATTGGAGTTCGCTTTCTCGCGGCGGATATGCTGCTCGCGGGTCTGCATCGCCATGCGCAGCGCGGTGTTGCCGGCGGCATCTTTCGATACGCCGATAATGCGCCCCGGCATGGAGCGTTTAAATTCATCTTTTGCGCCAAAGAAGGCCGCGTGCGGGCCGCCGTATCCCATCGGCACGCCGAAGCGCTGCGCAGAGCCGAAAACAATATCCGCCCCCTGCTTGCCCGGTGCCGTCAGCAGCACCAGCGCCATAAAGTCAGCGGCGACGCTCACAATCACCTTGCGGGTTTTCAGCTCGGCAATCAGCGCGCTGTAGTCATGCACTTCACCGGTCGTGCCCACCTGCTGTAACAGCACGCCGAAGACGTCCTGGTGATCCAGCACTTTGTCAGCGTCGTCGACGATCACGTCAAAACCGAAGGTTTCCGCACGGGTACGCACCACGTCCAGCGTTTGCGGATGCACGTCCGCCGCCACGAAGAAGCGGTTGGCGTTTTTCAGCTTGCTCACGCGCTTCGCCATCGCCATCGCTTCGGCGGCGGCGGTCGCTTCATCCAGCAGAGAGGCAGAGGCGATATCCATACCGGTCAGATCCAGCGTCACCTGCTGGAAGTTCAGCAGCGCCTCCAGGCGGCCCTGGGACACTTCTGGCTGATACGGGGTATAAGCGGTGTACCAGCCCGGATTTTCCAGCATGTTACGCAGGATCACCGGCGGTAACTGCACGTTGGTGTAGCCCATGCCAATGTAAGACTTATAGCGCTTGTTGAGGCCGGCAATGGCCTTCAGCTCCGCCAGCGCGGCGAACTCCGTGGTGGACTCGCCCACCTGCGGCGGCGTGGCAAGCTGGATGTCTTTTGGCACGATCTGGCCGATCAGTGCGTTTAATGAATCCGCGCCAACTGTCTTCAGCATCTCCTGCTGTTGCTGAGCATCCGGCCCAATGTGACGTTCAATGAAGGCGCCACGGTTTTCAAGCTGGCTTAAAGTCTGTGTCATGAGCGATGGTTCCTGAAACGTGCAGTGAATTTAAGTTCCCTCTCCCTTTGGGAGAGGGTTAGGGTGAGAGGAAGATGGGCACCCTCACCCCTGCCCTCTCCCAAAGGGAGAGGGATAATGGCTTACTCGTCTTCTAACAGGGCTTCGTACGCGGTCGCATCCAGCAGCGCGGCAACCTGCGCTTCGTCGCTGGCTTTGATCTTAAAGATCCAGCCGCCTTCATACGGCTCGCTGTTCACCAGCTCCGGGGAGTCGCTCAGCGCGTCGTTTACGGCAACAATTTCACCGCTGACGGGAGCATAGATGTCAGAGGCCGCTTTAACGGACTCAGCCACCGCGCAGTCGTCGCCTGCGCTCACGGTTGCGCCCACTTCCGGCAGGTCAACAAACACCATATCGCCCAGCAGCTCCTGCGCGTGCTCGGTGATCCCAACGGTGTAGATGCCGTCCGCCTCTTTGCGCAGCCACTCGTGTTCTTTGCTGTATTTCAGTTCTGCTGGCACATTGCTCATTGAAGTTCTCCTGATAAAAATAGTTAGGCGACCGGCTTACCGGCGCGAACAAAAATCGGTTTGGTCACGTTGACCGGCATTTCACGGTTGCGGATCTGCACCACAGCCGTTTCACCAATACCCGCCGGCACGCGTGCCAGGGCAATACTGTAGCCGAGCGTCGGGGAGAAGGTTCCGCTGGTGATCGTGCCTTCGCGATGGTTACCGTCGGCATCGGTGAAGCGCACCGGCAGTTCGCCGCGCAGCACGCCTTTTTCCTTCATCACCAGGCCAACCAGCTGTTCAGTGCCCTTTTCACGCTGCATCTCCAGCGCTTCCCGGCCAATAAAGTCACGGTCAGCCGGCTCCCACGCGATGGTCCAGCCCATGTTGGCCGCCAGCGGAGAGACGCCCTCGTCCATCTCCTGACCGTAGAGGTTCATACCCGCTTCCAGACGCAGCGTATCGCGCGCCCCCAGGCCCGCAGGCTTCACGCCCGCCTCCACCAGCGCGCGCCAGAAATCAGCGGCTTTTTCATTTGGCATGGCAATTTCATAGCCCGCTTCACCGGTGTAGCCGGTGGTGGCAATAAACAGATCGCCCGCCTGCACGCCGAAGAACGGCTTCATGCCTTCGGTGGCCTTACGCTGCTCGTCGTTAAACAGGGAGGCGGCTTTCGCCTGGGCGTTCGGGCCCTGCACGGCAATCAGCGACAGGTCATCACGTACGGTGATGTCGATGGCGTAAGGTTCAGCGTGTTGGGCGATCCAGGAGAGGTCTTTTTCGCGGGTGGCGGAGTTGACAACGAGGCGGAAGAAATCTTCTGTGAAGTAATAGACGATGAGGTCATCAATCACGCCGCCCGAGGCATTGAGCATGCCGGTATAAAGCGCTTTGCCCGGCGTCTTCAGTTTGGCGACGTCGTTTGCCAGCAGATAACGCAAAAACTCCCGGGTGCGGCTTCCGCGCAGGTCGACAATCGTCATGTGGGACACGTCGAACATACCGGCATCGGTGCGCACCGCGTGATGCTCATCAATTTGCGAGCCGTAGTGCAGCGGCATCATCCAGCCGTGGAAGTCCACCATGCGGGCGCCGCATAACACGTGCTGTTCGTACAAAGGAGTCTGTTGAGCCATCTTTTCCTCGTTGAAAAATTCACCGTGAAACCCGGTGTCGGCCTCGCCATCCGGAGCCGACGCAAACGTTCTCTTTTACCTGAACTTACCACCGAAACCGGCGGTTAACCATAAGGTAAAGCGGGTCATCACATTAGCTTATGACCAAAAAACGCAGGAAAGCCTACAGAGTTATCGACTGGCAAAATGCGACTAAACCCGCATAAAATTAACATTCTTCTTACAGGATTTAGCAGATGGTGATATTTCGTGCGGAAAAACGGCCAGAATTTCCGTAACATAAAAATAGTAAGATTAGATTTTCTAATGCGAAAAATGAGGTGAAATTAGATTATTTCAAACGAGGCTATTCACCCGGCGCGGAGGCCGGGAAAATAAAGTGTGACGAGGGTCAATACTATCGTAGCCAGTCGGGCAGATCGTTAAGGCCCATTGCCTGACGAAGAAGCTGTGGCTTGACGCCCGGAAGGGTATCAGCAAGTTTCAGACCGATATCGCGCAGCAGTTTTTTCGCCGGGTTCGCGCCGGCAAACAGCTCGCGGAAGCCCTGCATGCCCGCCAGCATCATCGCCGCGCTGTGCTTGCGGCTGCGCTCGTAGCGGCGCAGATAAAGATGCTGACCAATGTCTTTACCTTCACGATGCAGACGACGCAGCTCGTCAACCAGCTCAGCCGCGTCCATGAAGCCGAGGTTAACCCCCTGCCCGGCAAGCGGGTGAATGGTATGCGCCGCATCGCCCACCAGGGCCAGACGGTGCGCCGCAAACTGACGCGCGTAGCGGCCGGTTAACGGGAACACCTGACGCTCGCTTTCAAGCGTGCACAGGCCCAGACGGTTATCAAAGGCCATGCACAGCGCCTGGCTGAACGCCTCCGGCGTCGCCTCCTGCATCTGCTGCGCTTTTTCCGGCACCAGAGACCAGACGATGGAGCACAGATGCGGATCGGCAAGCGGCAGGAAGGCCAGAATACCGTCGTTGTGGAAAATCTGGCGCGCGATGCCGCCGTGCGGCTCTTCGGTGCGGATCGTGGCAACCATCGCATGATGGCGGTAATCCCAGAAGGTCAGCGGAATGTCCGCTTTGTTACGCAGCCAGGAATTTGCGCCGTCGGCCCCCACCACCAGACGCGCGGTCAGCATGTCGCCGCTTTCCAGCGTCAGAAACGCGTCGTTTTCGCCCCAGGCCACCTGCTGAAGCGTGGCGGGAGCGATAAGGGTGACGTCGCTGCACTGCTGCGCTTTGCGCCACAGCGCGTGGTGGATCACCGCGTTCTCAACGATGTGCCCAAGGTGGCTATAGCCCATGCTTTCATCGTCAAACGCGATGCGGCCAAAGCTGTCTTTGTCCCACACTTCCATGCCGTGATAGCAGCTGGCGCGCTGCGCCACGATCTCAGACCAGACGCCGAGGTGCGTCAGTAACTTTTCGCTGGCCGCATTGATCGCCGAGACGCGCAGCTCCGGCGGTGCATCCTGCGCCACGGGCTGCGGCGCTTTTTGCTCAAGAACGGCCACGCGCAGGCCGCTGCCCTGTAAGCCACAGGCCAGCGCCAGTCCTACCATTCCGCCGCCAACAATGGCGACATCAACATTTTGCACGGTGATTACTCCTTAACGCGCGACCCAACCCAGGGTCCGCTGCGCCAGCACGTCACGTGCCGGAATGAACAGTTCCATCGCCATCAGCCCGAGGTTGCGACCCGCAACTAACGGCGCCCAGCGATTGGCAAACAGGTGGACCAGGCCGTCGGTGACGCCAACGGTCGCCGCTCTGTCCCCCTCACGTCGTTTCTGGTAATGGCTCAGCACTGAGTATGCGCCACAATCCCGCTGTTCGCCCCACGCCTGCGCCAGCAGTTCAGCCAGGCTCATTACGTCGCGCAGGCCAAGGTTGAAGCCTTGCCCGGCGATAGGGTGCAGCGTCTGCGCGGCATTGCCGACCAGGGCGACGCGATGGGAAACCGTCTGCGATGCGGTCGTCAGCGAAAGCGGATAAACCACCCGCTTGCCCGCGTGGGTGATACGCCCAAGCCGCCAGCCAAAGGCTTTTTGCAGCTCGGCACAAAAACGTTCGTCGGACCAGGAGAGCACCTCATCGGCCTTATCCTGCGCATGGCACCACACCAGCGAACAGCGTCCGTTCGACATCGGCAGCATGGCCAGCGGGCCGTGCTGCGTAAAGCGCTCAAAGGCCCTGCCGTTATGCGCGCCCGCCGTAGAGACGTTAGCGATGACCGCCACCTGGCCATAAGGCTGAGTGTGCCATTCAACGCCGCACTGCGTGGCGAGCGCAGAGCGTGAGCCATCCGCCGCCACCAGCAGTTGCCCCTCAAGCGTGGTACCGTTGTCCAGCGTCACGCTGACGGCCTCGTCACGGCGGCTAAATCCGGCAACGCGCGCCGGACAGTGCAGCGTAACGCCCGGCGCGTCCTGTAACAGACGGAACAGCCTCAGCCCCACGTCATGCAGCTCCACGACCTGCCCCAGCGCCGCTATCCGGTAGTCGTGCGCGTCCAGCGTCACGAACCCGGCATGACCGCGATCGCTGACGTGAACGGTGCGGATCGCCGTTGCGCAATCCGCTATCGCCTGCCAGATCCCGATGTGCGACAGCTGCTGGCAGGTTCCCTGCGCCAGCGCGATGGCGCGAGCATCGAAACCAGGATGGTCGCTCGCCTGCGGCGCAACCGCCTCGACGAGATGCACCGGAAGCTGGCCTTTGGTTAAGTGCGAAATGGCCAGCGCCAGGGTAGCGCCGGTCATGCCTCCGCCAACGATGATCACGCTCATACGCGTGCCGCCGCCATCAGCGCCTCGATCTCCTCGGCTTTTTTTACAACGGTCGCGGTAAGGTTTTCGTTACCGGTTTCGGTGATGACGATGTCGTCTTCGATACGAATGCCAATCCCGCGATACGGTTCCGGCACGTCGGCATCCGGCGCGATGTACAGCCCCGGCTCGACGGTCAGCACCATGCCAGGCTCCAGCACGCGCGAACGGTCCTGACCGTATGCACCCACGTCATGCACGTCCAGCCCCAGCCAGTGGCTCAGGCCGTGCATAAAGTACGGGCGATGGGCGTTTTCAGCGATGAGGGCATCCACATCGCCTTGCAGAATGCCGAGCTTAACCAGCCCGGTAATCATGATGCGCACCACCTCACCCGTGACGTCCTGGATAGAGGTGCCCGGACGGAACAGCGTCAGCGCGGTCTCCAGAGACGCCAGCACGATGTCATAGATTTCGCGCTGCGCGGGGGTGAATTTGCCGTTTACCGGGAAGGTGCGGGTGATGTCCCCTGCATAACCCTGATATTCGCAGCCGGCGTCAATCAGCACCAGATCGCCGTCGCGCAGCTCACTTTCGTTTTCGGTGTAGTGCAGGATGCAGCCGTTTTCCCCGCCGCCAACGATGGTGTTGTAGGACGGGAAGCGCGCGCCGTGGCGGTTAAATTCATGGTGAATTTCGCCTTCAAGCTGGTACTCGAACATGCCGGGATGGCACTTTTCCATGGCGCGAGTATGCGCCAGCGCGCTGATTTCGCCCGCGCGGCGCAGCACGTTAAGTTCTTCTTCTGACTTGAACAGGCGCATCTCGTGCACCACTGGCCGCCAGTCGATGAGCGTAGCGGGCGCCGAGAGATTCTGCCTCGAGCCTTTACGCAGCTTGTCCAGCGCGGTGAAAACAATCTCATCCGCATAGGCATATTCGCCCTGCGCGTGGTAGAGCACGTCGAGTCCGTTGAGCAGCTGATAGAGCTGCTGGTTGATTTCACTGAAGGCCAGCGCGCGGTCAACGCCCAGCTTTTCCGGTGCCGCCTCTTGCCCCAGGCGACGGCCAAACCAGATTTCAGCCGTTAAATCGCGGACACGGTTAAAAATCACGCTGTGGTTATGGGTGTCATTGCTCTTAATCAGCACCAGTACCGCTTCCGGCTCGTTGAAACCCGTGAAGTACCAGAAATCGCTGCTCTGGCGATAGGGGTATTCGCTGTCGGCGCTTCGCGTCACTTCCGGCGCGGCAAAAATCAGGGCAGCGCTTCCCGGCTGCATTGTGGCCAGCAGCGCCTGACGACGGCGAGAATATTCTTGACTGGAGATAACCATGACACCCTCCTGTGCGTTATTGTTCTTAATGTAATGTTGGCTTGCGAACTTCCGGCGCGGTCGGCTGCGAGCGCGTAAAGTTGTCGTGGCACAGCAGAGACGCCACGCGAACATACTCGATGATCTCTTCGAGAGACATCTCCAGCTCTTCCTGATCTTCGTCCTCGTCGTAGCCGAGCTGGGCGATATTACGCAGATCGTCAATCGCCTCACCCGCTTCGCCGGTCACTTTATCAAGTTTAGGCTGGGTTACGCCGAGGCCAAGCAGATAGTGGTTTACCCAGCCCGCGAGCGCATCGGCGCGATCGAACACGCTGACGTCATCGCCTTCAGGCAGATAAAGCTGAAAAAGAAAGCCATCGTCTTCCAGGGAGTCGCTGGTTGCGGCGTGCATTTTACGCAGCGCTTCCGCCAGTTCGTGGCCAAACGCCAGCCCTTCGTTCGTGAGGTCGTGGATCAGCGGCTGCCATGAGCTGTCGCTGTTTCCGCCGCACAGTATGCCGCTGATCAGACCGTGCATTTCGGCAGGGGTTAAACCGACTCCCTGCTGGTTCAGTAACTGGCTTAAATCCTTGTAACCAGGCATTTCGTTCTGTATAGACATACGCATTCGTCATCAAAGGGAGGATATTCATGATATGCTACCACTTTGGACCCTGGTGATACCAGAAAAGGGCTTGTATCTTCACATCAGGGTAGCTATAGTGTCGCCCCTTCGCAGCCCACGGGGCAGTAAGCGAAGGCAGCGCAGTCAATCAGCAGGAAGGTGGCATGTCTGCACAACCCGTCGATCTCCAGATTTTTGGCCGTTCACTGCGAGTGAATTGTCCGCCTGAACAAAGGGATGCTTTGAATCAGGCTGCGGACGATTTGAATCAGCGGTTGCAAGATCTAAAAGAACGCACTAGAGTCACAAATACTGAGCAGCTGGTTTTCATCGCCGCGTTGAACATCAGCTATGAACTGACTCAGGAAAAAGCGAAGACCCGCGACTACGCGGCCAGCATGGAGCAGCGCATTAAAATGCTCCAGCAGACCATAGAACAGGCATTGCTTGATCAAGGTCGCAATCCCGAAAGACCGGGACCAAAGTTTGAATAACACTTCGCAGTTGACTATGGTAGAGTAACTGTGAAGACAAAATTTCTCTGAGATGTTCGCAAGCGGGCCAGTCCCCTGAGCCGATATTTCATACCACAAGAATGTGGCGCTCCATGGTTGGTGAGCATGCTCGGTTCGTCCGAGAAGCCTTAAAACTATGACGACACATTCACCTTGAACCAAGGGTTCAAGGGTTACAGCCTGCGGCGGCATCTCGGAGATTCCCTCTCTTTTCTTCTACCGACTACCATGACTCAATTCCCTGAAGTTGCTGCTTCACGCCAGGACATTCGTCAGCTTATTCGCCAACGCCGCCGCGCGTTAACTCCCGATCGGCAAGCGCATTTTGCCCAGCAGGCAGCCGCCCGTATGATGGCCTATCCGCCTGTGGTGATGGCAAACACGGTCGCGCTGTTTCTCTCGTTTGACGGCGAGCTGGATACCCAACCGCTTATCGACCAGCTCTGGCGCGCCGGAAAGCGGGTGTACTTGCCGGTGCTGCATCCGTTCAGCAAAGGCCATCTCCTGTTTTTGCACTACCATCCGCACAGCGAGCTGGTGGTAAATCGTCTGAAAATTACCGAACCCAGACTCGACGTGCGCGACGTGCTGCCGCTGGCTGAGCTGGACGTGCTGGTCGTGCCGCTGGTGGCGTTTGATGAGCAGGGTCAGCGATTAGGCATGGGCGGCGGGTTCTATGACAGAACGCTGCAAAACTGGCAGCAGTATGGCCTGCAGCCGGTGGGTTATGCGCACGACTGCCAGGCTGTAGAAGCCTTGCCCGTTGAGAAGTGGGATATTCCGCTCCCGGCGGTGGTGACGCCGTCGAAGCTGTGGGAGTGGAGGTAAAAGCAAAACGGTAACGCCAGTTACCGTTTTTGATATTTTCGCCCTCTCCCTGTGGGAGAGGGATGGGGTGAGGGCATCAAACCTCACATATCAATAAAGCAGACGCGCGCGAATCGTTCCCGGAATGGTCTTCATGCTCTGCAGCGCTTTTTCCGCGATGTCTTCATCCGCTTCAATATCAATTACCACATAGCCCATCTGCGAGTTGGTTTGCAGATACTGTGCGGCAATGTTTACGCCCTGCTCGGCAAAGATCTGGTTGATGGCGGTCAGCACGCCCGGACGGTTCTCGTGGATATGCAGCAGGCGGCGACCGCCGTGCAGCGGCAGAGACACCTCCGGGAAGTTCACCGCAGAGAGCGTTGAACCGTTATCGGAGTATTTGCTCAGCTTACCCGCCACTTCCAGGCCGATATTCTCCTGCGCTTCCTGAGTTGACCCACCGATGTGCGGCGTCAGGATCACGTTGTCAAACTCGCACAGCGGAGAGGTGAACGGATCGCTGTTGGTGGCAGGCTCCGTCGGGAACACGTCGATAGCCGCCCCCGCCAGATGCTTACGCTTCAGCGCATCGCACAGCGCAGGAATATCGACCACCGTGCCGCGCGCGGCGTTGATCAGCAGCGAGCCCGGCTTCATCAGCGCCAGCTCTTCCGCGCCCATCATGTTTTTGGTGGAGGCATTTTCCGGCACGTGCAGGCTGACCACGTCGCTCATGTTCAGCAGGTCAGACAGATGCTGCACCTGCGTCGCATTACCCAGCGGCAGCTTGCTTTCGATATCGTAGAAAAACACGTGCATACCGAGAGATTCCGCCAGAATACCGAGCTGCGTACCAATGTGGCCGTAACCGATAATTCCCAGCTTTTTACCACGCGCTTCGTAGGAGCCGGACGCCAGCTTGTTCCACACGCCGCGGTGTGCCTTGGCGTTAGCTTCCGGTATGCCGCGCAGCAGCAGCAGCAGCTCGCCAATCACCAGCTCCGCCACGGAACGGGTGTTGGAGAACGGGGCGTTAAAGACCGGGATACCGCGTTTTGCGGCAGCATTCAGGTCCACCTGGTTGGTGCCGATGCAGAAACAGCCGATCGCTACCAGCTTTTCCGCCGCAGCAATAACGTCTTCAGTCAGTTGGGTACGGGATCGCAGGCCAATGAAATGGGCATCACGGATGGACGCTTTCAGCTCTTCCGAGTCCAGCGCGCCTTTGTGAAATTCGATGTTGGTATAACCCGCCGCACGAAGGCTATCGAGCGCTTTCTGGTGCACGCCCTCGACCAGCAGGAATTTAATCTTGTCTTTCTCCAGTGATACCTTTGCCATTTACCCGACCCTGTTTTTATCTGAACTGATGTTGTGCTGGATATAAATCCCGTGCAGCCAACATATCAAAAAAAACTATTGCAGCAATATGAACGTTTGCGTCGGCACTCTGAAGAAAAGTCATACAGAGCAAAATGACAGAGGAAAATGCTGTGGAAATTTATGAACGTGGCAGGATCGGCAAAAGAGGCGGAAAAACGTGACACAAGTCACCGAATTTAGCGTTTCAAAATTTTTTTAGCGGGGGGAGAGCTCCCCCCGTCAGATCATTTTACGATGGTTTTCACGCCGTCAGCCGTGCCGATCAGCGCCACGTCCGCGCCACGGTTGGCAAATAGCCCTACGGTTACGACGCCCGGGATGCCATTAATCGCATTCTCCAGCGCGATCGCGTCGAGGATCTCGAGACCGTGAACGTCGAGGATCACGTTGCCGTTATCGGTCACCACGCCCTGGCGGTATTCCGGACGGCCGCCCAGCTTCACCAGCGCGCGCGCCACGGCGCTGCGCGCCATAGGGATCACTTCAACCGGCAGCGGGAAATTACCCAGAATGTCGACCTGCTTGGAGGCGTCTGCGATGCAGATAAATTTGTCCGCTACGGAGGCGATGATCTTTTCACGGGTCAGCGCCGCGCCGCCGCCTTTGATCATCTGCATGTGGCCGTTGATTTCATCCGCGCCATCAACGTAAATCCCCAGACGATCCACTTCGTTGAGATCGAAAACGGTAATGCCGAGGCTTTTCAGCTTTTCCGTGGAAGCATCGGAGCTGGAAACTGCGCCCTCGATCTGCCCCTTCATCGTGCCGAGTGCATCGATAAAGTGTGCCGCCGTCGACCCCGTACCAACACCGACAATGGTACCCGGCTGTACGTACTGGAGAGCGGCCCATCCTACTGCTTTTTTCAGTTCATCCTGCGTCATGATCGTTATGCCTGTGGTGTGAAAACTCAGGGCGCATTATAGAACACGTCGAATGGATTTCGTCTGCCACGAAGGGAAAATTGTGTCATAGTGCAGATTAAGCAAAATTAAGGAGTCAGCCAGAGCAATGAAACGTCCGGACTACAGAACACTACAGGCACTTGATGCAGTTATTCGTGAACGCGGTTTTGAGCGCGCGGCGCAGAAGCTGTGCATCACCCAGTCCGCCGTATCACAGCGTATCAAACAGCTTGAAAACATGTTCGGACAGCCGCTGCTGGTGCGTACCGTGCCGCCGCGTCCAACGGAGCAAGGGCAAAAGCTCCTCGCCCTGCTGCGCCAGGTTGAACTGCTGGAAGACGAGTGGCTGGGCGATGAGCAGACCGGCTCTACGCCGCTGCTGCTGTCGCTGGCGGTGAACGCCGACAGCCTGGCAACCTGGCTGCTGCCGGCTCTTGCGCCGGTGCTGGCCGACTCCCCGATCCGCCTGAATCTCCAGGTTGAAGATGAAACCCGCACCCAGGAGCGGCTGCGTCGCGGTGAAGTGGTTGGTGCCGTCAGTATCCAGCCTCAGGCGCTGCCAAGCTGCCTGGTCGATCAGCTGGGCGCGCTGGACTACCTTTTCGTGGGCTCTAAAGCCTTTGCCGAGCGCTACTTCCCGAACGGCGTGACCCGTGCCGCGCTGCTAAAAGCCCCTGCCGTCGCGTTTGACCATCTGGACGATATGCACCAGGCCTTCCTGCAGCAAAACTTCGACCTGCCGCCGGGCAGCGTGCCGTGCCATATCGTCAATTCGTCCGAAGCCTTCGTGCAGCTGGCGCGTCAGGGAACCACCTGCTGCATGATCCCGCATTTGCAGATAGAGAAAGAGTTAAAAAGCGGTGAGCTGATTGACTTAACGCCGGGGCTGTATCAGCGCCGGATGCTGTACTGGCACCGTTTTGCGCCAGAAAGCCGCATGATGCGCAACGTCACCGACGCGCTGCTGGCGTTTGGGCATAAGGTGTTGAGGCAGGATTAATCGCCTGAATTCCCTCTCCCTGTGGGAGAGGGTTTAGGTGAGGGCAAATTATTGCGCCTTAGCCGCCTCAGTTTGCTGAGGTTGAGTTGGCTCCAGCTGGAACACTACATCCACCTGATCGTCGAACTGAATGGTCGGCTGCTCATAGGTCTCCTGAGCGGATACCGGCGCGGCGTCAGCCTTCATCATCCGAACCATCGGGCTTGGCTGGTAGTTAGAGACGTGGTAACGCACGCTGTAAACCGGACCGAGCTTGCTCTTGAAGCCGGCTGCCAGCTGTTCCGCCTGATGAATCGCGTCGTTAATCGCCGCTTTACGCGCTTCGTCTTTGTATTTTTCCGGTTGCGCAACGCCCAGCGAGACGGAACGAATTTCGTTCAGCCCTGCCTTCAGCGCGCCGTCCAGCAGTGAGTTGAGCTTATCAAGCTGGCGCAGGGTCACTTCCACCGTACGCACGGCACGGTAGCCTTTCAGAATGCTTTTGCCGTTCTGGTAGTCGTAATCCGGCTGGGTACGCAGGTTGGCAGAGCTGATATCTTTTTTAGCGATACCGTTCTGTTCCAGGAATGAGAGGTATTGCGCAACACGATCGTCTGCCTGTTTCTTGGCGGAAGCCGCATCTTTCGCAGCGACGTTCACTTCAATTGCCAGGGTTGCAACATCCGGTACCGCATCCACGCTTGCGGTGCCTGAAGTGACGATGTGCGGGCCGTTCGGCAGTTCATTCGCCTGCACCGACACCGAACCTAAACTTACTAATGCCGCCAGGGCCATCACCTTAAACTTCACTGTCATTCCTCCATGTTGCGAAGAGTGCCCCAACAACAGGGCTCATGCCAGCAAGCTTAGCGGGTCTTGTTCAGATGTCCATAAGACAAACGCTTAGTTGAACAATCCCTGTACATGATGAATGCCCTCTTTCGCCAGCTGGAAAGCAATAAACCACATCACCAGCCCTACCAGCGTATTAATGATGCGCTGCGCTTTGGCGGTACGCAGCCGCGGTGCCAGCCACGCCGCCAGGATCGCGAGGCCGAAGAACCAGAGGAAGGAGGCGCTCACCGTACCCAGCGCAAACCAGCGCTTCGGTTCAACGTCCAGCTGGCCGCCCAGGCTGCCCAGCACCACAAACGTATCAAGATAAACGTGCGGGTTCAGCCAGGTCACGGCGAGCATGGTGGCGATTATTTTCCAGCGCCCCTGCTTCATCACCTCGGCGCTCGCCAGTTCAATACTGCTGCTCATGGCGGTTTTCAGGGCACCAAATCCGTACCAGAGCAGAAACGCCACGCCGCCCCAGGTGACCAACGCCAGCAGCCACGGCGACTGCATCAGCAGGGCGCTGCCGCCAAAAATCCCGGCGCAAATCAGCAGCAGATCGCTCACCGCGCACAGCAGAGCAATCATCAGATGGTACTGGCGGCGAATGCCCTGATTCATCACGAACGCGTTTTGTGGGCCGAGAGGAAGGATCATGGCCGCGCCTAACGCAAGCCCCTGAAAATAATAAGATAACATGACATCGTTCTCACAGAGTTGTTCCGGAAGCAAACTATACTGCGCGAACGTCATTAGAGGAAATTGATAATATTAATTGGGTATTAGGGAAACTAATTAAAAAAACCCGGTGGCACTAACGCTACCGGGCCTGAGGGAATGCGGATTACTCGGCTGCTTTTTCGCGCTTGAGGTTTACATCCATCTGCGGGTACGGGAAGCTGATGCCGTTAGCGTCGAAGTCACGCTTGATGCGCTCCAGCACGTCCCAGTAAACGTTTTGCAGATCGCTGCTTTTGCTCCAGATGCGCACCACGAAGTTGATGGATGACGCGCCCAGCTCGTTCAGACGAACGGTCTGCTCGCGATCCTTCAGAACGCGATCGTCAGAAGCAATGATGTTGGTAATCAGCGACTTTACCTGCTCGATATCTGAATCGTATGCCACACCGATGATCAGCTCATTGCGGCGCACCGGTTCGCGGGAAAAGTTAATGATGTTGCCCGCGATGATTTTCCCGTTCGGGATCACCACAATACGACCATCGACGGTACGCAGGGTGGTAGAGAAAATCTGCACCTGCAACACGGTGCCGGCAATACCGCCCAGATCGACATATTCACCGGAGCGGAACGGACGGAAGGTCACCAGCAGTACGCCTGCCGCCAGGTTCGAAAGCGACCCCTGCAACGCCAGACCGATGGCCAGACCGGCCGCACCGAGCACTGCGATAACGGATGCAGTCTGCACGCCCACGCGGCCTAACGCCGCAATCAGCGTAAAGGCAATGATGCCGTAACGCACCAGCGCGGAGAGGAAGTCGGCCACCGTCGCATCAATATGACGAGCGAGCATGACACGATTAATTGCATTGGACACGACGCGCGCCACGATCATACCCACGATAACGATCGCGATTGCCGCGACGATATTTACCGCATAACTCAGCAGCAGCGCCTGGTTGCGCACCAGCCAGGTTCCCGCGTTGTTAATGCCATCTACTACACCGAGATCTTCCATTCATTTATCCTTATGCTAAACCAAACCACAAAATCCATCCCACATGGAGACAGGCAGGTCAGTAAAGGGTAAACAAAAAGCCAGGTATTGCCAAACAGATCACAAAACCAGGTGTTGCAGGATATTGAAAAAGCATAAAAAAAAGGCCCGCAGTTGCGGGCCTTCTGATGTGCTGTTAGCAGCTCAAATTACAGAACGTCGATGGCGTTCAGTTCTTTGAATGCCTGCTCCAGACGGGTCACCATGGACGTCTGCGCAGCGCGCAGCCATACGCGTGGATCGTAGTATTTCTTGTTCGGCTGGTCTTCGCCTTTCGGGTTGCCCAGCTGGCCCTGCAGGTAAGCTTCGTTGGTTTTGTAGTATTGCAGGATACCGTCCCAGGTCGCCCATTGGGTGTCGGTATCGATGTTCATTTTCACTACGCCGTAGCTTACGGAATCTTTGATTTCCTGGGCAGAAGAACCGGAACCGCCGTGGAAGACGAAGTTCAGGCTGTTGTGCGGCAGGTTGTGTTTCTTGGACACGTATTCCTGAGAATCACGCAGGATAGTTGGGGTCAGAACCACGTTACCTGGTTTGTAAACGCCGTGAACGTTACCGAAGGACGCTGCGATGGTGAAGCGCGGGCTGATTTTGCTCAGTTCGGTGTAAGCGTAATCAACGTCTTCTGGCTGGGTATACAGAGCGGAAGCGTCCATGTGGCTGTTGTCCACGCCGTCTTCTTCACCGCCGGTGCAGCCCAGTTCGATTTCCAGGGTCATGCCCATTTTGGACATACGCGCCAGGTACTTAGAGCAGATCTCGATGTTCTCTTCCAGAGACTCTTCAGACAGGTCGATCATGTGAGAAGAGAACAGCGGCTTACCGGTTGCAGCGAAGTGTTTTTCACCCGCGTCCAGCAGACCGTCGATCCACGGCAGCAGTTTCTTCGCGCAGTGGTCAGTGTGCAGGATAACCGGAACACCGTAGTGCTCAGCCATCTGGTGTACGTGGTGCGCACCAGAGATAGCGCCCAGGATTGCAGCACCCTGAGGAACGTCAGTTTTCACGCCTTTACCTGCGATGAACGCAGCGCCGCCGTTAGAGAACTGAACGATAACCGGTGCTTTCACTTTCGCAGCGGTTTCCAGTACGGCGTTGATGGAGTCGGTACCTACGCAGTTTACTGCTGGCAGAGCGAAGTTGTTTTCTTTAGCTACCTGGAACACTTTCTGTACGTCATCACCAGTGATAACGCCAGGTTTTACGAAATCAAAAATTTTAGACATGTTGCTTAGTCCTGTATCTTCGGCCGTTAGAAAAGGTGCGAGCTCTTATAAGCGCGCTGAAAATTGGGCAGGTTTCCCTGCCCCTGAATGGCTTACTTCTTAGCGCGCTCTTCGAGCATTGCTACTGCTGGCAGTACTTTGCCTTCCACGAATTCGAGGAATGCGCCGCCACCAGTGGAGATGTAGGAGATCTTGTCAGCGATACCGAACAGGTCGATAGCTGCCAGGGTGTCACCACCGCCTGCGATAGAGAACGCTTCGCTGTCTGCGATAGCGTTAGCAACGATTTCAGTCCCTTTGCGGAAGTTCGGGAATTCGAACACGCCAACTGGACCGTTCCACAGGATAGTTTTTGCGTTTTTCAGGATTTCAGCCAGTTTCTGTGCAGAAACGTCGCCCAGGTCCAGGATCTGCTCTTCATCTTTGATGTCGTTTACAGATTTCAGGGTCGCGGTAGCGGTTTCGGAGAACTCGGTCGCAACGCGAACGTCAGTTGGAACCGGGATATCACAGGTACCCAGCAGACGTTTTGCTTCGTCAACCAGGTCAGCTTCGTACAGGGATTTACCCACGTTGTGGCCTTGAGCAGCAACGAAGGTGTTCGCGATACCACCGCCAACGATCAGCTGGTCAGCGATTTTGGACAGGGAATCCAGAACGGTCAGTTTGGTAGAAACTTTAGAACCGCCAACAATGGCGACCATTGGACGAGCAGGCTCTTTCAGCGCTTTGCCCAGTGCTTCCAGTTCGTCAGCCAGCAGAGGACCAGCACAAGCTACGTCAGCGAATTTACCGATACCGTGGGTAGACGCCTGAGCACGGTGAGCCGTACCGAATGCATCCATTACGAATACGTCACACAGTGCAGCGTATTTCCTGGACAGGGTTTCGTCGTCTTTCTTTTCGCCTTTGTTGAAGCGAACGTTTTCCAGAACAACCAGCTCGCCTTCGGCAACTTCAACGCCGTCCAGGTAATCTTTCACCAGGCGAACCGGGTTGGACAGTTTGTCTTTCAGGTAATTAACAACCGGCAGCAGAGAAAACTCTTCGTTGTACTCGCCTTCAGTTGGACGGCCCAGGTGGGAGGTGACCATCACTTTAGCGCCCTGCTTCAGAGCCAGTTCAATGGTTGGCAGAGATGCACGAATACGCGCGTCGCTGGTCACTTTGCCATCTTTAACCGGTACGTTCAGATCGGCACGGATGAAAACGCGTTTACCTGCCAGATCCAGATCGGTCATCTTAATTACAGACATGGTGAATCCTCTCGTTGATTCTTAAAGTTTTGCAAGCGCAAGGTGCGCTCTACCTGAAACCTTTTGCGGCCATTGCTAACGTGGTGTCGAGCATTCGGTTAGCAAAGCCCCATTCGTTATCACACCAGACCAGCGTCTTGATGAGGTGTGCACCACTGACTCGCGTCTGCGTGCCATCCACGATGGCGCTGTGCGGGTCGTGGTTAAAATCTACTGAGACCAACGGTAATTCCGTATAGTCAACTATACCATGAAATGCACCCTGTGCCGCTTTTTGCAGCAACAGGTTGACTTCACAGGCTTTTACCGGTTTTTTCACCGTCACGCTAAGATCGATTGCGGTGACGTTTATCGTCGGAACACGCACGGCAATCGCTTCAAAACGGTCGTTAAACTGCGGGAAAATACGGGTGATCCCGGCTGCCAGCTTCGTATCCACCGGTATGATTGACTGACTCGCCGCGCGAGTGCGTCGTAAATCCGGGTGGTAGGCGTCGATAACCTGCTGATCGTGCATGGCGGAGTGAATCGTGGTCACCGTGCCGGATTCAATGCCATACGCATCGTCTAACAGTTTAATGACCGGAATAATGCAGTTGGTAGTGCAGGAGGCGTTGGAGACAATGCGGTGTTCGGCTTGCAGCTCGTGCTGGTTAACGCCAAACACGACGGTGGCGTCGAGGTCGTTACTGCCGGGATGAGAGAACAGGACTTTTTTTGCGCCAGCATTAAGATGCGCTTCGCCATGTTCGCGGTTACCGTACACGCCGGTACAGTCCAGCACCACGTCCACGCCCAGCTCTCGCCAGGGTAGCCCGTCAATACCGCGCTCGTGCAGCACGCGGATGGCATCGTCACCGACAAACAGCTGGTCTCTTTCCTGGCGAACGTCCCAGGCAAAGCGTCCGTGGCTGGTGTCATATTTCAACAAATGCGCCATGCCCGCAGCATCCGCCAGCTCATTGATTGCCACCACGGTTATTTCCGCACGACGCCCGGATTCATATAAAGCACGAACCACGTTGCGCCCGATGCGACCGAAGCCATTAATCGCTACGCGTACGGTCATAGATCTCCTGCAAAGCTATCCCTGAGTTTGAGGTGGCTGAAAGAGTAATCCAGCTACGCCCGAAGGGGAATCTTTGCTATTACAAACTGCGATTGATTGGTCAATTGTCGAACATTTAATCGACTGAAACGCTTCAGCAAGAATAAGCGAATCGGGGAATAAAAGGAATGGCTGTCCAGAGCAATAAGCCAGCTATATGACTTGCGTCACATTTTAGATGGAATAATTTACGGCGACGTAAACGCAAAACGGTAACCCGAGGGTTACCGTTTTTAGCGTTTGCAGCCTCTCCCAGGGAGAGGGTCGGGGTGAGGGCATCAGCCCGCACCGTACAAACCATTACAGCAGTTCTTTCGCTTTCGCGACGACGTTCTCAACGGTGAAGCCGAACTCTTCGAACAGCAGTTCAGCCGGAGCAGACTCACCGAAGGTGGTCATACCGACGATTGCACCGTTCAGGCCAACGTATTTGAACCAGTAGTCAGCGATGCCCGCCTCCACTGCCACGCGAGCGGTAACCGCTTTCGGCAGTACGGATTCACGGTAAGCCGCATCCTGCTTATCGAACGCGTCGGTAGACGGCATGGAGACCACGCGCGCCTTCACGCCTTCGGCAGTCAGTTTTTCCCATGCTGCAACCGCCAGTTCAACTTCAGAACCGGTCGCGATGAAGATCAGCTCAGGCTGGCCTGCGCAATCTTTCAGCACGTAACCACCGCGGGCGATGTTCGCCAGCTGCTCTGGCGTACGTTCCTGCTGCGCCAGGTTCTGACGGGAGAGGATCAGCGCGGTCGGGCCGTCCTGACGCTCAACGCCGTATTTCCACGCCACCGCGGATTCAACCTGGTCACATGGACGCCACGTGCTCATGTTCGGGGTCACGCGCAGGGAGGCAACCTGCTCTACCGGCTGGTGAGTTGGGCCATCTTCGCCCAGACCGATGGAGTCGTGGGTGTAGACCATCACCTGACGCTGTTTCATCAGCGCGGCCATACGCACGGCGTTACGTGCATATTCCACGAACATCAGGAAGGTAGAGGTGTACGGCAGGAAACCACCGTGCAGGGAGATACCGTTGGCAATCGCGGTCATACCGAACTCACGTACACCGTAATGGATGTAGTTACCGGCAGTATCTTCGTTGATTGGCTTAGAGCCAGACCACAGGGTCAGGTTAGATGGTGCCAGGTCAGCGGAGCCGCCGAGGAATTCAGGCAGCAGAGGACCGAAGGCTTCAATCGCATTCTGAGACGCTTTACGGCTGGCGATCTTAGACGGGTTCGCCTGCAGCTTCGCGATGAACTCGTTCGCTTTCGCGTCGAAGTCAGACGGCATATCGCCTTTCATACGACGGGTGAATTCAGCCGCTTCCTGAGGGAAGGCTTTCGCGTAAGCCGCGAACTTCTCGTTCCAGGCCGCTTCTTTCGCCTGGCCCACTTCTTTCGCATCCCACTGAGCGTAGATTTCAGACGGGATTTCGAAGGCAGGGTATTTCCAGCCAAGCTGCTCACGGGTCAGCGCGATTTCCGCGTCGCCCAGCGGTGCGCCGTGGGAATCGTGAGTGCCCGCTTTGTTCGGAGAACCGAAGCCGATGATGGTTTTGCACATCAGCAGGGACGGCTTGTCGGTCACGGCGCGTGCTTCTTCAACCGCACGTTTAATCGAGTCAGCATCGTGGCCATCAACGCCACGCACAACGTGCCAGCCGTAAGCTTCGAAACGTGCTGCGGTGTCGTCAGTGAACCAGCCTTCAACGTGACCGTCGATGGAGATACCGTTGTCGTCGTAGAACGCCACCAGTTTGCCCAGCTTCAGGGTGCCTGCCAGGGAACACACTTCGTGAGAAATGCCTTCCATCATGCAGCCGTCGCCCATGAACGCGTAGGTGAAGTGGTCAACGATGTCGTGACCAGGACGGTTGAACTGTGCCGCCAGGGTCTTCTCAGCAATCGCCATACCCACGGCATTCGCGATGCCCTGGCCCAGCGGGCCGGTGGTGGTTTCAACGCCAGCGGTGTAGCCTACTTCCGGGTGACCTGGAGTTTTGGAGTGCAGCTGACGGAAGTTTTTCAGCTCTTCGATTGGCAGATCGTAGCCGGTGAGGTGCAGCAGGCTATAGATCAGCATAGAGCCGTGGCCGTTGGACAGCACGAAACGGTCGCGGTCAGCCCATGCCGGGTTCTGCGGGTTATGGTTCAGGAAATCACGCCACAGGACTTCGGCGATGTCAGCCATGCCCATAGGGGCGCCCGGGTGGCCGGATTTGGCTTTCTGTACTGCGTCCATGCTCAGCGCACGAATAGCATTAGCAAGCTCTTTACGTGAGGACATTTTAACTCCAGATCGGACTGTTAAAGGCCATGCCCTTGACGACAGCGCGTTTTGGGCTACGCCGGAAAAAAGTGCCAACAATGTAACCCAAGCCGCAGGGCATGTACATGGAGCATTCTTTTGCTGCTTAAGAAATCTCTGGATCATGCTCGCATGTTGCGCAATCTGCTCGCCCGCTGCTGTAGATATTCCTTATACTTAGCCCGACACCGGCTTCGCTGGCGGTGCAATTTTCGGAATTAATTCAGATTAACAAGTACGGAAGCCACATCATGAAAATGCGTGCAATAGGGCTGGCTGTGGGAACAACGCTCCTGCTAAGCGGCTGTCAGAATATGGATTCTAACGGCCTGATGACCTCAGGCGCAGAAGCTTTTCAGGCCTACTCCCTGAGCGATGCGCAGGTCAAAGCGCTGAGCGATCAGGCCTGTAAGGATATGGACGGAAAAGCTACGCTTGCCCCGGCTAACAGCACCTATACGCAGCGTCTGAATAAGATTGCTTCCGCACTGGGCGACAACATTAACGGTCAGCCGGTGAACTACAAGGTGTACATGGCGAAAGACGTGAACGCTTTCGCAATGGCCAATGGCTGTATCCGCGTGTACAGCGGCCTGATGGACATGATGACCGACAACGAAGTTGAGGCGGTGATCGGCCATGAAATGGGTCACGTAGCCCTGGGTCACGTGAAGAAGGGAATGCAGGTTGCGCTGGGCACCAACGCCGTTCGTGCAGCGGCCGCCTCTGCGGGCGGTATTGTCGGCAGCCTGTCCCAGTCGCAGCTTGGCGACGTGGGCGAGAAACTGGTGAACTCTCAGTTCTCCCAGCGTCAGGAGTCGGAAGCGGATGACTACTCTTACGATCTGTTGCGCAAACGCGGCATTAATCCATCGGGTTTAGCCACCAGCTTCGAAAAGCTGGCGAAGCTGGAAGAAGGCCGTCAGAGCTCCATGTTTGACGATCACCCGGCCTCCGTTGAACGTGCGCAGCATATTCGCGACCGCATGGCGGCAGACGGTATTAAATAACGGCACATCTGCCCGGTGCGCGCCGCGCCACCGGGCCTCCCGGATCAGTACAGCGTTTTTTGCGGCGGCCCGGCAAACTTCAGGGCGCCAATTTGCCCCATCCGCACTTCCACCACCGACGGCCCCGGCATGGCCAGCGCCTCCGTCATCACCGCGTCAAAGTCCTCCGCCCGCTCAACGCTCCAGGCCTGTAAGCCTATCGCCTGCGCCAGCAGGGTAAAGTCCGGCGTATGCAGCTCGTTAAAGTACTGACGCCCGCCAAAATACTTATCCTGAATACCGCGCATAACGCCGTAGCCTCCGTCATTCATGATGAGCAGCGTCACGTTGGCCTTCTCCTGCGCCAGCGTCGCCAGCTCGCCTAAATTCAGGCTCAGGCCGCCGTCGCCCACCAGCCCCACCACCTTACGCTGCGGGTTGGCGATCGCGGTGCCGATCGCCATCGGCAGGCCCATGCCAATCGCCCCGGCCAGAGAGTGTATGTTCATCAGCGGACCGTTGGCGCGGAACAGGCGGCTGCCCCACAGGCTGCCGGAAACGGTGATATCGCGCACCAGCAGGCCGTCTTTCGGCAGGGCGTTGTCTATGGCGTCGTTAAGCTTCGCATAGGCGCCGCACTGCTCGCGCAGGCCCTGTTCAGCCAGCGAGACCGCCTGCTGCACCTGCGCGTCCCACTGGGCGTTGCCCCACTCACGGCCCTGAACCTTGTCGGCCAGCGCGCCAAGCAGCGCTGAACAGTCGGCTACCAGCGTGTTATCCATCAGGTAGTTACGGCTCGCCGCCGCCGGATCGATATCAATCTGAACGCGTGGAGACGGTAGCTCCAGCGTCCAGGAACGAGTCTCGTTGCTGCGCAGGCGTGAACCGGCGACCAGCGTAAAATCACACTGCGAAATAAGCGCCTCAACCGACGGCGAGTTGTGGAACGCCCGCAGGCTGGCGCGATGGCTGTCCGGCAGCACGCCCCGCGCGTGGGTACTGGAAATCACGGTGATGCCCGCATCCGCCAGCGTTTTCACCGCGTCCGCGCAGCCCAGCGCTCCGCCCCCCAGCCACAGCAGCGGCTGTTTCGCCTGCTTCAGCTGTGCCCACAGCGCATCGACAACGGCAGCATCAGCGTTTGCCCCCGACGCCGGTTTAAGCGGCGCGGTCACCAGAGACAGCGGAATTTTCGCGCCCTGGATATCGATCGGAATTTCCACCGAGACCGGCCCGCACGGCGGCGTCTGCGCCTCCTGAATCGCCTTATGCAGAATGGCTATCGCCTGGCTGGCGTTGCTGATGCGGTACGCCCGCTTTGAGCTGGCCTTCAGGAAGGTCAGCTGATCGCGGGTTTCGTGAATAAACCCGGTGTCGGCGTCCAGCCAGGCTTTCTCTACCTGACCGGTTAAATGCAGCAGCGGCGTGCAGGCATTCATCGCCTCCACCAGCGCGCCTACCGCGTTACCCGCCCCCGCGCCGGTGCTGGTCAGCGCCACGCCGAGGCCGGAAAAACGCCCGTGGGCGTCGGCCATGGTGACGGAGCCCGCTTCGCCGCGCGCGGGCACAAAGCGGATCTTGCCGCGCTGCCCGACCGCATCCGCGATGGGCAGGTTGTGAATGGAGATGACGCCGTAGATGGCCTCAACCTGATACTGCTCCAGCGTTCTGGCGATGGCGTCGCCGACGGTTATCATTTCGCTCATTGCTCACCCTTTCTCAGTCGCACCAGTGGTTGACGCTGTTACCCGTCGCCAGATAAATGCTCTTTTGCTGCATCCAGGCCTTCAGCCCCTGAATGCCCTTCTCGCGGCCCAGGCCGCTCTCTTTAAAGCCCCCGAACGGGGTCGAAATCGCAAACACTTTGTAGGTGTTGATCCACACCGTGCCCGCCTCAAGCTGCTCGCTTAAGCGCAGCGCGCGTCCGGTATCGCGCGTCCAGATCCCCGCCGCCAGGCCGTAAACCGAGTCGTTCGCCTCGCGGATGAGCGCCGCCTCATCGCGAAACGGCATCGCCACCAGCACCGGGCCGAAGATCTCCTCCCGGCACGCGCGGGCGCTGTTGCTCAGCCCTTCGATAATCGTTGGCTGGAAGAAGCTGCCGCCTGCGAGCGCGGGATCGGCCGGGATCTCCCCGCCGCACAGCACGCGGCCCCCTTCACGCTTCGCCAGCTCGACGTACGCCTGCACGCTCTGGCGATGCCCGTCGTTGATGAGCGGCCCAACGTGGACGCCGTCGGTAAACGGCTGTCCGACGCGCAGCCCGCGGGTTAATTCCAGCAGCCGCGCCATCAGCGGGGCGTAAAGGCTTTCGTGGATAAACAGCCGCGAACCGGCGATGCACGCCTGCCCCGCCGAGCTGAAAATGCCGTAGCAGATCCCGCGCGCGGCCTGCTCGATATCCGCATCCTCCAGCACGATGGTCGGCGATTTCCCGCCCAGCTCCAGCGATGCCGGGATCAGCTTTTCCGCCGCCACGTGCGCCAGGTGACGGCCCGTCGCGGTGCCGCCGGTAAAGGATATTTTCCGCACGCGAGGGTGGCGCGCCAGCGCGTCGCCAATCACCGAGCCTTTGCCCGGCAGCACGCTCAGCAGCCCGGCGGGCAGCCCGGCCTGTTCGAAAATACGCGCCAGCTCCAGCGCCATCAGCGGCGTGGCTTCGGCAGGCTTGAGGATCACCGCGTTGCCGGCGGCAATCGCCGGCGCGACTTTCTGCATCTCGCTGGCAATCGGCGAGTTCCACGGCGTGATGGCCGCCACCACGCCGAGCGGCTCATAGCGGCTCAGCGTCAGCAAATCCGGCTGGCGCGGCGTCGGGAGTTCACCTTCCAGCAGCTCGCAGGCGGCGGCAAAGTAGCGCGCCGTTCCCGCCGCGCTCATTACCAGCCCGCGCGCTTCCGCCAGCGGCTTGCCGTTATCGCGGCTCTGCATCTGTGCCAGCTCGTCGACGCGGGATTCAATGAGATCCGCCACCTTGTGCAGGATCTTCGCCCGTATATGCGGCAGGCTATGGCGCCACGCGGGATCGCGCCACGCCCGCTCGCCGGCCTCGATCGCGTCATGCAGATCGTCAAGGCTTGCCGCGTTCAGCGTGGCGTTGATCGACCCGTCTGCCGGGAAGTAACTCTGCATCGGGCTGCCGCTGCCGTGTCGCCACTGGCCGCCGATAAAAATCTTCAGATCGTCCATCGTCGCTCCTCAGCTCAGGGCCAGCTCGCGGCAGGCGCGGACCGCGCTCAGTGCCGCCAGGGTGGAGGTTTTGGGATTAGAGGCAAGCGGCAGGCCGCTCAGCTCCAGATGGAATTCGCCAAACGCGCCTTCGACGTGCAGCGTGTGGGTGTTGCGCGTCGTTGCCGGATCGACCATCAGCTGCACGCGTGTGTCGTCCATTCCCACGCCGCCGAGCGCCACGGTCGCCGCTACGTTGGCGTTGGCCGGGAACAGTCGCGCCGCCTCCCGGGCGCTGCCTTCAAAAAAGACCTGCGCAGCTGATACTGAATTGAGATCGATAAGCTGCTCGGCGTAGCTGCCGCGCCAGCTGGCCGGGCTTTTGCGAGACCGGTAGGTCACGCGCTCCAGCCCGCCCTCCTTTGCCGCCGCCAGCCCGTCGATACCGGCTACCGCGCCGGAGAGCAGGGTCAGCCTGCCGCCCGCGGCGAGCAGGCGCTGCTCCAGCGCGCTGTCCGCCAGCGCGCCGGTGGAAATCACCGCCAGATGCCAGCCGCGGCGCAGAATCTCTTCGCCGTACTGGGCCACCGCCTGCTGGCTGGCGCACTCCAGCACCAGGTCGGGGGTTTGCGCGCAATCCATCGGCGAGGCCAGCGCCGTTACCGCCTCGCCGAACCGCGCGCGAATGGCCGCGTGATGGGCTTCACGCGCCACAATCCAGCCGATAGCCACGCCCGCGGGCAGGCGTTCGATCACCGCCTGCGCCATGGCGCCAAACCCGATTAACATGATCTTTTTCATGATGCGTCCTTACAGATGGCGGCAAAAGCCGCCGGAAACGTCCAGCGCGGCACCGGTGGTAAACGAGGCCAGCGGCGAGGCGAGGAACAGCAGCGCCTGCGCGGGCTCCTGCGGCCTTCCGAGGCGCGCCATCGGAATGCCTCGCCTGCGCGCGATGTCCGCCGTCCACTCCGGCCAGCTCTGGCTTTTGTCCGTCCGGCTTTCAAAGCGGCGCTGCCACTGCCCCGACTCCACCATGCCGAGCAGAATGGAGTTGACGCGGATGCCCTTGCCCACCAGCTCTTTCGAGAGCGTCAGCGTCATGTTCAGCAGCGCGGCGCGCGCGGCAGAGGTGGCAATCATGTGCTCCTCCGGCTGCAGCGCCAGCAGGGAGTTGACGCAGGTAATGGAGGCGATGTCGGACCGCTCCAGCAGCGGCTGAAACGCCTGCACCGGGTTGATTACGCCAAACAGCTTGAGTTCGGCCTCGTGCAGCCACGCCTCGCGCGGGGTGTCGTGGAAGTGCGCCACGTAGCCCTGCCCGGCGTTGTTGATCAGCATGTCCGCCGCGCCAAAGCGCGCCTGAACCGCATCCGCGAAGGCCTGCACCTCGTCGGCGTTCAGCACGTCGCAGCGGTAAGAGAAAACCTCCCCGTCGGGGTATTCGTTTTGCAGCGTCGCGTGGGCGCTGGCGAGGCGATCCGGGTCGCGGCCGCAGAAGGCCACTCTGGCCCTCTCGCCCAGCAGCCGGCGCAGCGTTTCAAAGCCAATGCCGGAAGATCCGCCGGTGACGACCGCCACGCGCCCGTCAATTTGTGCATTCATCGCGCACCTCTTCGTTAATGCGTAAAAGCTGTTGGTTAAAAAACGCGTCGTTATCGAGATAGCTGGCGTGTCCGGCCTGCGGAATGGCGATAAACGGCATGCCGTAGCGCAGCGCCAGCCCCTGCACCAGCTCGGGCTGCGTGATCGCGTCCTGCTCGCCGCACCACACTTCAAAGCTGCCTGAATAGCCCTTCAGCCAGGCGTGGATGTCGTCATGCGCCAGCATCCACGCGGCGGCAAGGTAGCCTTCGGCGCGAAGCGTGCGCATGCCCGCCGCGACGGTGGCGATATCTTCCGCGCGCGCGCCGGGGCGCAGCAGCATCGCGGCGCGGGTCTGGGCGAGGATGTCGCCGCCAGGCGCCATCTGCTGCTCGCGGCTGCGCCAGACCTGCTCGCGCTGCTCCGGCGCGGCATTGCCGTACCCCTGTGCGGCGTCCGCCAGCACCAGATGGATAACGCGCTCCGGGAATTTCGCGGCAAAGGCGCTGGCAACCAGCGCCCCCAGCGAATGGCCCACCAGCACCGCCCGCCAGATGCCCGCGCGGTCGAGCATCAATGCCAGCGCGTCGGCATAATCCCCCGCGTTCGCGCGCTCCACCGCCAGCATCGGGCTTTCGCCATAACCGGGCATGTCCCACGCCAGCACGCGAAATCCGTTCAGCGCCATCTGCTTGTGCCAGGAGGCCGCGCCAGAGCTGATCCCGTGCAGCAGCACCAGCGGAACACCGCTTCCCTGTTCACGAAAACCCGTCATCATGCCCCCTTAGTTCCGCTTCACTTTGGAAAGCGGATGGTCGGCCGGATAGGTCGGGATTTCCGGCCTGTTGGTACCCAGCATGACGCACATCAGCGCCTCTTCTTCCCCATGGTTGAACAGCCCGCGATAGATCCCCGGCGGAACGGAGATGAGATCGCGCTCGCGCAGCACGGTTTCGGTGTAGTTCTCGCCGTCCTGGATCATCAGCGTGATCTGCCCCTTAAGCATGAAGAACACCTCTTCCACGTCGTCGTGCAGGTGCAGCGGCCCTTCGCACTTCGACGGCAGCACCATGGTGGAGAAGGTAAAATGGTCCGCCTGCACGGTGTTGGTGTCGTTCGCCACGCCCGTTGCCCCGGTGCCGATGTAGCGCATCTGCGCCCGGCGGTATTTCGGGTCAAAATCGGCCTGGAACTTCAGGGCGTTCCAGTCGTATTTGCGGCCCTCGAAGCGCGCGATGCGCGACTCGACCCACTCTTCCATCGTCAGGTGGTCAGGTTTGATGCCTGAAGTGTTGGTTACGGTTGAATCAGTCATGACACTCTCCTCAGTAACGTCTCAGCAGCGGCAGTAACAGGACGCAGCCCACCGCCGCCATCACCGCCAGAAAAATCAGCCCGGAATCCATGCTGTGGGTGAAGGCGATAAGCGCGCCCATCACCGCCGGCGACAGCGCGCCCGCAAAGTTTCCCAGCCCGTTGAAAATCCCCCCCGCCGTGGCGCTCACCCGGGGATGGGTGGCCTTCGCCAGCAGGGCGAAAATGTTGGGTGCGCCGGTGCCCCACATAAAGGTGCTGAAGCTCATCGCCGCGATGATGGTAAGCGGGGTGTCGAGGTGCATCACCGCCGCCAGTCCTACCGCCGCCCCCGCCATCGAGATAAAGCAGGCCGCCGCGCGCTTATCGACCCGGTCAGAGAGCCACGCGCCAATCACTTCGCCCGCCAGCATGGCGATGAACGGCATCGACGACAGCCAGCCCGCGTGCTCCAGGTGAATGCCTTTGCCCTTGATCAGATAGCCCGGCAGCCAGCCGTTAATGCCCCACAGGTAGGTCAGGAAGGCGATGTTAAAGATGCAGATGATCCAGAAGTGCGGGCTGACGAACAGCTCGCGCCGCGCCGCTCGCCGCTCCTCGCGGGACGCCTGCGACGTGCCGGGTTTGGCCTCCAGCCGGATCCCGCGCAGGCCAACGCGCACGAAGATCAGCACCGGCAGGGTAAGCATCGCCATCACGAAGAAGGTGCTCTGCCAGCCGAAGGTGTTCAGCAGCCAGAGGGAGAGCGGGAAGCCTATCGCCGCGCCGACCGGCGTGCCCAGCAGCCACAGCATGGTGGCGCGCGCCTGCAGATGCTGCGGGAAGTTGTGGCGCACGATGGCGAAGGCAAGCGGGAACAGCGGCCCTTCCGCCACGCCCAGCAGGATGCGCAGGACGATCATTAGCGTGTAGTTATGGGTAAAGCCCATCGCCACCATCAGCACGCACCACACCACCATCATTCCGGTAAGCAGGCGCAGCGGGGCGATTTTGTCCCCCAGCCCGCTGAGGAAGACCGACGAAAAGCCGTAGCTCAGCAGGAAGGCGCTCATCAGAATGCCGAGGCGCGTGGTGTCAAAATCGATGCCCATCGCCTGCTGGAAATGGCCGTCGGAAAACAGCGCCGCGATGCTGATTTTGTCGAAAAACGCCAGCAGCACGCAGGCCAGCAGCGACAGCGGGATGGCCCAGCGCACCGCTTTTACGGGCGTGCGGGTTCCCTCACCGCTCGCCTCAGCGGGTGCGGTGTTGGTCTCTAATGTGGTCATGTCTCCCCCTACGGGTGCGGGTTAGCTATCGCAGTGACATCAGTGAAAAAGCCGGGTCGGCGAGCGGCACGTCGGACAGATCGCGCCCCGCCGCCATCCAGCGCTTCGCCAGCTTGACGGTGCGCGCGTCGTTAAACGCCACCAGCTGCGTCAGCCGCCCGTTTTCGTCCAGCGAGAAGAACAGCGCGTCTTCGCGCACCAGCGTTTTCCCGCCCGGCTGCGGAATGCCGAGGATCTGGATATTGTGCTGGTATTGATCCGACCACAGCCACGGCGCATCGTCGTAGCCTGGCGCATCGGGGTTCAGCATCGCCTTCGCCGTCGCCACCGCCTGGTTCTGGGCGAAGGCCCAGGACTGGATGCACAGGCCGTAGCGGTGATGCTGCGCCACGTCCCCGGCGGCAAAGATGTGCGGATCCGAGGTGCGCCCCTGCGCATCCACCACGATCCCGCGCCCGGTTTTCAGCCCCGCGTCGCGCGCCAGCTCCAGGTTAAGATCGACGCCGATGCCTACCACCGCCGCGTCAAAGGTTTCGCGCCTGCCGTCGCAGTGGATGACCGGCAGACCGTTGTCGTCCTCCAGCTCCAGCGCGCCGCAGCCGGTGCGGATATCCACGCCCTGCTCGCGGTGGATAGCCGCCAGGCGCTGCGACACCTCGCAGCTCACCGAGCGCATGCACAGGGCGGGCTGCTGCTCGAACAGCGTGACCGCCACGCCGCTCCTGCGCGCGGAAGCGGCAATCTCAAGACCGATCCAGCCGCCGCCAACGATAGCCAGGGTGCGGCTCTCCGCCAGACGGCTTTTCAGACGCTGCGCGTCCTGCCAGTGGCGCAGGGTATAGACCTGCGGATGCGCAGCCCACGCCTCGCCCGGCAGGCGCGCCCGCCCCCCGGTGGCAATTAAAAGGATGTTGTAACTAAGGTGTTCGCCGCTGCTCAAGCGCACCGTTTTCGCCTCGCGGTCGATCTGCTCCGCGCGAAGCGGGCGGTACCAGGTCAGGTTCAGCGCCCGCTGCGCCTCGTCGGTAAACAGCCGCGGGAGCGCCGCGTCCGGCTCCAGCAGAGACGCTTTCGACAGGGGCGGACGCTCGTAGAAATCCCATTCCTCTTCCGCCACCACGCAGATCTCGCCGTCGAAGCCCTCGTCGCGCAGGGTTTTCGCCGCCCAGCCGCCCGCCTGGCCACCGCCGATAATGACAATGCGCGACGTCATACCGCCTCCGGCTTTTTCTGCTGGCGGCGCGTGTCGTGGTCAATGCCGCCCTCCACCGCCCACTCGGTAAAGGAGACCAGCGAATGCTCCAGCTCGCGCGGCTGCCAGTTTTCCGTCAGGTAATCGTCGTTGGTGTAATACTCAAACGCCCCGCCGGTCGGGCTGTTGACGTACCAGAAGTAGGCTGAGGACACCGGATGGCGGCCCGGCCCGATGAAGGTGCTCCATTCATTTTTGTTCATCGCAATCCCGCCGCCGATCACCTCGTGGATGTCGCGCACGGTGAAGGCCACGTGGTTCAGGCCACGCTTGCGGTGTGGAAGCTGTAGCAAAAAGAGGTTGTGATGCCCGCCGCGCGCGCCGCAGCGCAGGAACACGGCGCGGTTGATGTAGCGGTCCGAGACCTGGAAGCCGAGCACCTCGCGGTAAAATTTCTCCACCGCCGCCAGCTCCTCCACGAAGAACACCACGTGCCCTACGTTGATCGGCTGGGCGCGATCGTAAACCGGGCTGGGGGTGTCGATACGGCGAGCGTCGCCCCACTGGTTGATCGGCTCAACGTTCAGCTCCACGTCGGTCTGCTGGCTGACCTGCACGCGCAGCGTCATGCCGTTCGGGTCGAGGCACTCCAGCGCGTCGCCCACTTCGCGAAAGCCGGGCTGCTGCGCAAGCTTCGGGCGCAGCGCGTCCAGATCTGACCGGGCGGCAACCGCCCAGGTCATGCGGCGCAGGGTGTTACCCGCCTCAAACGCGGGAGGCAGGTCGGGGCTGTCGATCGGGTTAAGCTCCACGCGCGCGCCGCTCAGGGTGGTAAAACGCTGGCCGCTGGCATCGCCCGTCAGGCCAAAATCACGCATAAATTTGGCGCAGTGCGTCAGGTCTTCCACGCCAAATTCCAGCTTTTCAATTCCGGTTACACTCATCGTTCGTTGCCTCATCTGGCCCAAATTGGGCGTAAAACATGCCCGACGCAGCGAAGCGCCTGGCGTTAACTCACTGATTTAACTGGCCTGTGACAGGTAGCCTAAGAAGCCAGAAATTTTATCCGCCGCAAGGCGAACCTCGTTTTGCAGCCGCTCGCGGTCGGCCTGCGGGATCTCCTCCGACGGCACCAGAATGCTGACGACCGCCGTCACGCGATGGCTCCGGTCATACACCGGGTAGACGATGGAGGAGATGCCGTGGCGGAAGAAGGATTCGCCAATCACGTACCCGCGGGCTTTGTCCTGCTGCACCATCTGCCACAGGGCTTCGCGGTCGTGAAGCTGCCCCGGCACGTTGCCCGGCAGGCGCTCGTGCGGGAACAGCTGTTCGAAATCGGCGCGGGAAAGATCGGTCAGCAGCATGCGGCCGAGCGAGGTGCAGTGCACCGGCAGGCGGGTGCCAATGCTGACCTGGTTGATGCGCGACCCGGCGGCGCTGACGCGGGCGATGTAGATGATGTCGCGCCCGTCGCGGATCGCCAGATGGCTGCTGCACTGGCTCACGTCCCGAAGCTGCTCGATCACCGGCTGACCCACCTGCGCCACGTCCAGCGAGGCGATGTACTCAAAGCCCAGACGCAGCACGTTCATGCCCAGCGAAAAGGTATTGGTGCGCGCGTTGCGCTCCAGAAAGCCCATATACTCCAGGGTCTGCACCACGCGGTACGCGGTGGCCTTCGGCATATCCACCAACCGGTGCAGCTCGGCAAAGGTCAAATCGCGATGCTGCTCGCCAAAGGCCAGCAGCAGCTGTAAACCGCGCTCCAGCCCCGGCACCAGATACTTCACTTCCCGATCGTCTGCCATCGTCGCCCTACCTTAGTTAAAGACAAAACCGCCGTTGACCGGGATCAGCTGTCCGGTGATGAACCGCGACAGATCGCTTAACAGCCAGACCACGCTGCCGGTCACGTCTTCCGGCTGCTGCGCGCCCGCTAGCGCCCGGCCGTTTTCGTAGAGCTGATGCCGTTCAGCGGGCACATATTCGGTGGCCTCGACGCGGGTCAGCCCCGGCGCGATAGCGTTGATTCGGATACGCTTTTCACCCAGCTCGCGCGCCATTGAGCGGGTCATGGCAATCACGGCGCCTTTGCTGGCGACGTAGGCCATCAGGCGCGGCGCGCCCCACAGCGCGGTATCGGACGCCACGTTCACAATGCCCGCCCCTTCGCGCAGCAGCGGCACGGCGGCGCGCGTCACCAGCCAGGTGCCTTTGACGTTCACGTTCATCACGCGGTCCCACAGGTCAGGATCGTAATCGAGCATGTTTTTACCGCCCACGCCCGTCGCCATCGCCGCGTTGTTCACCAGGCCGTCAATGTGCCCCTGCTCGCCAACGGTGCTGAACACCCGTTCAATGGAGCGCGGATCGGCCAGATCGATAACGTGCGATTCGATCGCATAACCCTGCCCGCTCAGCCGGTGGGCGCTTTCGGCCAGTTCGCCTTCCAGGATGTCGCACATCACCACCGCGGCGCCCTGCTCCGCGCAGGCTCTGGCAAAGTGATAGCCCAGCCCGCGCGCGGCGCCGGTCACGACGATGCGCTTGCCGCTCAGCAGCCCGTTCATCAGGCGGCTCCCTGCTGTTCTTCACGCATCGCCAGCTGCTCTTTGGCGGCCTTTTGCATCATGCGGCGCAGGCGAGAGAGGCCGACGTCGTGCTGGTAAAGGTATTCATGGTCGCGGGCGTTTGGCGCCAGGCTTTCCAGCACCACGCGGTCCTGCTCCAGCACCTCCCAGTGCAGCTTTTCCAGGCGGTTGCGGTACATGAAGCGCCACATGTCGCGCTGCCAGCCCTGCACGCGGCGGATGCGCCAGAAGAAGACGCGGCAGTTGTCGTTATCTTCCGGCACCACCATGCCAACGATGAAGAAGTGACCGCCCGGTCCGAAACGCTTCTTATAGGGAATGGAGAGCCGCATCCAGCAGGCGCCGCTGTTGCCCAGCTCCACCCAGTCAAAGTTGATGCCGCTCTGCCCTTTCTTCTCGAAAATAAAGCCGGTTTTCGTCGGCTGGAGCACCATGTCGGCCTTGCGATCCCCTTCCGCCATCGAGTGCGAGGAGGAGTGCAGATAGGTGCCGTGCATCGGGTCCATCACGTTTTCCAGCGCGTACTGGTAATTGCATTTCCACGCGGCGGTGCAGAGGAAGTTGCTGAAGCTGTCCGTATCGGCAAGCTCATCCGGGAAGATCAGCTCGTCCGGCTGCTGGTCAGCGGTGACGCCGAACCACAGGAAAATGGCGCCGTGCGCCTCCTGCACGTTATAGCTGCGCACGCACTGCTGGCCGACCAGCGGACATTTGTCCACGGCGGGCACGTCCTTCACCTCGCCGTTGCCCGCCACCTCCACGCCGTGATACCAGCAGGCGATGCGGTCACCGAGGTTCCAGCCCATCGACAGGCGCGCGCCGCGGTGCGGACAGCGGTCCTCCAGCGCCTGTACCTGGCCGTCCTTATTGCGCCAGACCACAATCTGCTCGCCCAGGCGGGTAATGCCCACCGGCGCAGACTGTACTTCCCAGCTCGCCAGCACCGGATACCAGAGGCCGCGCAGGCCTTTATCGAGATAGTTTTGTACGGTAGTCGTCATCGCGTTGCCCTCAGTAGCCGTTAACCTGTAAGAATGCCTGGAAGCTGGCGTCGCTCCACGGCTCGCCCTGCTGGTCGTGCATGCGCACCGCGTTCAGCCCGTTGACCAGCTCCGGTAAGGTTTCAACGCCCTGCTCGAAGAGATCTTCCAGCGTCGCAATCAGGTTCATCTCCCAGCTTTCCGGCTCGCGGCTGCGGGTCTGCCAGATCAGATTCGAGTAATCACCCGGCTTATGAATGGCACCGTTACCGCCCTCTGCCGGTGGGGTAAACTGACGGCTTTCCGGCAGCGCGGGGTTGTAGTTCAGGGTGTCGCTCATGCCACGGTCTCCTCGACGAAGGTAATCTGAATCTGGTTTTCAAAGACCCGAACCGGGTAGCGGTTAAGGTTGCGGCCGCCGGGGCCGTGAAGGCACTGGCCGGTTTTCACGTCGAACACCGCTTCATGCAGCGGGCATTCCACCTTGCCGTCTTCCACAAAGCCCTGGCTCAGCAGGGCATAAGCGTGCGGGCATACGTCTTCCAGCGCGTAATATTCACCGTCAATCAAATAAACGCCGATCTCTTTACCGTCGACGTTGCCGCTAAAAGGGAAATCTTCCTGCACTTGTTCTGCGTCACATACGCCTATCCAGCTCATCACGATCCTCCAGGCTTTTGTTTCATATATGAAACTCTGTTTCTTATTTAATACGGTCAATATAAAAGCGATGAATGTTTCGTCAAGCGCCAATGTGAAGAATTTGTTAATCAAACGGGAATTAATTAACTAAGTGTGCAAAGGATCACGAAAAAATGCAGCGATATGAAATTTTCATTATTGCCGCGTGAAAGGATACGATTAATCGATGGCTGTAATTTTAAAGAAACAGATATTGACTTCTTTTCTTTTTGCTCCTTAAAAATAAAAAGGCTGAAGCGATAACGGTTTCACCTGTGAAACTTAATTTAATTTTATTGTTTATAAACAATGAGTTTCACTGGTGAATCATTTTATCTCCGTGACAGTCACGCTGTTAAAAATATAAACCTAAGCTCGCATAAGGCAGACATCATGGCGGCAAGATGGCAAGGCACAATTGCACTGTTATTTCTCATTATTATTTCCTACATCGACAGGGTAAATATCTCGGTAATGATTTTAAACCCGGAATTTGCCGAACACTTTCAGCTAAATGAAAACAGAATGTTACAGGGAATGCTGATGACCTGCTTTCTGCTGGGTTATGGCTTTTCGGCTTTATTATTAACGCCAGTTATAGAAAGCAAATTTCATTATCGGCAGGGATTATTAAGCAGCATTGTGATTTGGGCCCTGGTCTGCGCCATTTCTCCGCTGCTGGGCTCGCTGATGGGGATGCTTATCGCCCGCATCATCTTAGGTATTGCCGAAGGACCGCTCTTTTCAATGAAGACGCGCTTTATCAGCGACAACTTTCCCGCGCAGGAGATAGGCAAGCCCAACGCCGTAACCGCGCTGGGCGTCTCGCTCGGGCTGGCCGTGGGCTTTCCGCTGGTTACCTGGCTGATGACGCATCTGGGCTGGGCCGGATCGTTTTATGCGCTGGCGGCGATTAATCTGGCGCTCGGCGGTGGCCTGATCTGGCGTTTTCTTCCGGCGCCACATAGCCCGCTGAAGCTGAAAAAACGCGGGATGCTGGAGACGTTTACGCTCGCCTGGCAAACGCCGCTGCTGGGCTGGATCCTGCTGGTTGAAATCGCCACGCTGAGCTATCTCTGGGGAAGCAGCGCCTGGCTGCCCGCGTGGCTGCGCGACGAGCACCGCTTTTCGCTGCACGCCACGGGCATGCTCGCAGCGGTGCCTTTCCTGCTGAGCCTCGGCTCTAAGTTCCTCGGCGGCGTACTGCTCGATAAAATGCGCCCGGAACAGGCGCCGGTGCTGTTTGTGGCGGGCGGGGCGCTGACGGCGCTGTCCGTAGTCGGGCTGATGCTCAGCCATCAGCCCGCCTGGCTGGCGCTGTTTATGCTGTCGGCTAACGCCTTCTGGGGGCTTCAGGGCGCGGCCATTCCGGCGACGATCCAGCACCACGCCGCGCGGGACGCGGTGGGCAGCGCCTACGGCATCATTAACGGGATCGGCAATATCTGCGCGGCCTTTATTCCACTGCTGATGGGAATGGTGATGAGCTCGGTGGGGTCGGTCAGTTCTGGCTTTTCGGTGCTGGTGGCGTCGCAGGTTGTTACCCTGCTGGCCGGGGGAATGTTGCTGCTGCGCATGCGTCGCGCAGCAGCACTCAGCGCGTAGGCTTATTCGCCTTTTTTCGCCGCCTGGATGTAGAGCATTTCCAGCGCCAGGGTCGCCGCGGCCAGCGCGGTGATCTCGGACTGGTCATAGGCCGGAGCCACTTCTACCACGTCCATCCCGACGATGTTCAGATCCTTCAGGCCGCGCACCAGCTTGATGGCGCGATCTGAGGTCAGGCCGCCGATCACCGGCGTACCCGTGCCCGGCGCAAAGGCCGGATCCAGGCAGTCGATGTCAAAGGTCAGATAAACGGGCATATCGCCGACGATCTGCTTCACCTGCGCGATGATGTCATCGACGCCGCGATCGTTCACCTGGCAGGCGTCCAGCACGGTGAAGCCGTTGTCTTTGTCGAATTCGGTGCGGATGCCGATCTGCACCGAGTGGTTCGGATCGATCAGGCCTTCTTTCGGCGCGGTGAAGAACATGGTGCCGTGGTCAAACTCGCAGCCGTTCGCGTAGGTGTCGGTATGCGCGTCAAAGTGCACCAGCGCCATTTTGCCGAAGTGCTTCGCGTGGGCGCGCAGCAGCGGCAGCGTGACGAAGTGGTCGCCACCGAAGGAGAGCATGCGCTTGCCGGCAGCCAGCAGCTTCTCGGCGTGGGCCTGCAGCTTTTCGCTCATTTCACGCGCGTCGCCGAAGGCGTACACCAGGTCACCGCAGTCCACCACGTTCAGGCGCTCGCGCATGTCGAAGTTCCACGGGAAGCGGTTGTGCTCCCAGGCCAGGTTAGTGGAAACCTGACGGATAGCCGCCGGACCGTGGCGTCCACCCGCGCGGCCGGACGTTGCCATGTCGAACGGTACGCCGGTGATCACCCAGTCAGCGTCGCTGTCGTACGGCTGGAAGTTCATCGGAAGGCGTAAAAAACCAAACGCGTTAGATACCAGAGAGTTATCGTACTGATGACCTAAAGTGCTCATGTCCTGACCTCTTTTAAAGTCGATGCATTAAAAACAGATGAAAAAAAATCCCCTCCGCGTCGTTAAACCCGACGAGGAAGGGATTGATTTGTAAATCGCATAGTGGGGCGAATTATCGCCGTTAATTCATACGGGTTCAAGTGAGTATAGGGCATTGTGCGGCCTTTGCCCCTCACCCTAACCCTCTCCCCTGTACGGTCCGGGGACATGGTAGACAGGTGTTCGGGGACATGGTGAACACTTTTTAACATCCTTTACCCATGGTGATCGACTTTTTCTTCAGGTCGATCACCCCCACTTTCGTGCTGTACCACCAC